>NZ_JBHWIV010000026.1:0-104806 GCF_042731675.1 Kitasatospora sp. NPDC059827
CTCCCCTCGGAGGGGAGCCCCGCCGCCGTCGTCGTACCCGCTCAGAACGGCCGCAGGACCGGCTCCTTCCGCGCGCCGCCGAGCAGCCGCTCCAGCGCCCCCTCCACGTCACCGCGCCAGGAGAGCGTGGTGCGCGCCTCCAGCCGCAGCCTCGGGTAGCGCGGGTGCGGCCGTACGGTCTTGAAGCCGACCGCGAGCAGGTGGTCGGCCGGCAGCACGCAGCTGGTGGGCACCCGGCCCGCCGCGCCGAAGGCCTCGATCGCCCGCACCCCGCGCCCCAGCAGGTCCTTGGCGACGGTCTGCACCAGCACCCGGCCCAACCCCTGGCGCTGGTAGCCCGGCAGCACCCGGCTGACCATCAGCTGAACGGCGTCCGGCGCGACCGGGCTGGTCGGGAAGGACTGCGAGCGGGGGACGTACGCGGGCGGCGCGTAGAGCACGAAGCCGGCCGGCTGGTCGTCCACGTAGACGATCCGCCCGCAGGACCCCCACTCCAGCAGCACCGCGGAGATCCACCCCTCCTTCTCCAGCTCCGGCTTCCCCGACTCCACCGCCTCCTTCGCGCTGACCGGGTCCAGCTCCCAGAACACGCAGGAACGGCAGCCCGTCGGCAGGTCCGCGAGGTTGTCCAGCGTCAGCGGAACGATCCGGCGTCCCATGGCCCGCACCTCCTCCTCCCTCTCACGGTCGAGCATGCCCCCACGAACGCCGATGGGTGCATGTTTCACGTGAAACAGCGCTCACGTGGCACATGCACCCATCGGGTCGTCGCCCCCGGTCCGGCCGACCGGCTCAGCCCTGCGACAACCGCAGACCGTCCTCGCCCGGGGCCATGCTGTCCAGGATCCGGTTCAGGTCCTCGACCGAACCGAACTCCAGCACCACCTTGCCCTTGCCCAGCTTCCCGCCGCGCTGCGACACCTCGACCTTGACCCGGGTGTCGAAGCGGTCCGACAGCCGGCTCGCCAGGTCGTTGAACGCCGGGGAGATGATCCTGCCCGCCTTCGGCGCCTGGCGCTTCTCCCCCTTCGGCTCCTCCGAGCGCATCAGGAGGACGAGCTCCTCGACGTTGCGCACCGTGAGGCCCTCGGCGATGATCCGCGCGGCCAGCTTCTCCTGCGCCTCGGGATCCGTCAGCGGCAGCAGCGCCCGGGCGTGCCCGGCCGTCAGCGTGCCCGCCGCCAGCCGACGCTGGACCGCCGCCGGGAGCCGCAACAGCCGCAGGGTGTTGGAGACGTGCGGACGCGAGCGGCCGATCCGGTCGGCCAGCTCCTCGTGGGTGCAGGAGAAGTCCCGCATCAACTGGTCGTAGGCGGCCGCCTCCTCCAGCGGGTTCAGCTCGGCCCGGTGCAGGTTCTCCAGGAGGGCGTCCAGCAGCAGCTTGTCGTCCTCGGTGGCCCGGACGATCGCCGGGATCCGCTCCAGCCCCGCCTCCCGGGAGGCCCGCCAGCGGCGCTCGCCCATGATCAGCTCGTAGCGCTCGGCCGCGACCTGGCGCACCACGATCGGCTGGAGCAGACCGACCTCCTTGATGGAGGTCACCAGCTCGACCAGCTTGTCCTCGTCGAACACCTCGCGCGGCTGGCGCGGGTTGGGGGTGATCGCGTCCAGCGGCAGCTCGGCGAAGGAGGCACCGGGTACCGGCGCCGGCGTCGACTGCTCCGCCTGGCGCCCGACGGCCGCGCGGGCCGCCACCGTGGCGCGGCCGCCCGGCAGCACCGGCACCGAGGCCGGTGACGTCGTGCCGGTCGCCACCACCGAGGTCGGCGCGGACGTGGCGGCAGCGGGCTGCGCCGCCCCGCCGTCGGTCGGTGCTGCGGGGCCGATCAGCGCCCCGAGCCCTCGTCCCAGACCCCTGCGACCACTCACTGATGACCCTCCGTCGTACCGTGCTGTGCCATCGGGGCGCCGTGCCCCGTACCGCTGCCGTCCCGCTGCTGACCGACCGACGAACCGCCGCCCTGGCCCACCGCGCGCAGCGCGAGCTCGCGGGCGGCCTCCAGGTACGAGAGCGCCCCGGTGGAACCCGGGTCGTAGGTCAGCACCGTCTGCCCGTAGCTGGGCGCCTCCGAGATGCGGACCGAGCGCGGGATCGCCGTGCTCAGCACCTCGGCCTGGAAGTGGGTCCGGACCTCCTCGGCCACCTGGGCGGCCAGCCTGGTCCGGGCGTCGTACATGGTGAGCAGGATGGTCGAGACGTGCAGCGTGGGGTTGAGGTGCGCGCGCACCAGCTCGACGTTGCGCAGCAGCTGGCCGAGGCCCTCCAGCGCGTAGTACTCGCACTGGATCGGGATCAGCACCTCCTGACCGGCCACCAGGGCGTTGACCGTCAGCAGGCCCAGCGAGGGCGGACAGTCGATCAGGATGTAGTCCAACGGCTGCTCGTAGGCGGCGATGGCGCGCTGCAGCCGGCTCTCCCGGGCCACCAGCGAGACCAGCTCGATCTCGGCGCCGGCCAGGTCGATGGTGGCGGGGACGCAGAAGAGCCCCTCGACGTCCACCACCGGCTGGACCACGTCGGCCAGCGGCTTGCCCTCGACCAGGACGTCGTAGATGGACGGCACCTCGGCGTGGTGGTCGATGCCGAGGGCGGTGGAGGCGTTGCCCTGGGGGTCCAGGTCGACCACCAGGACGCGCAGTCCGTGCATGGCCAGCGAGGCGGCCATGTTCACGGTGGTGGTGGTCTTGCCCACCCCGCCCTTCTGGTTGGCGACCACGATCACCCGGGTGGCGGCGGGCCGCGGTAGCCCCTCCCCCGCCCGGCCGATCGCCTGAACCGCAGCCTGGGCAGCCCGTGCGATGGGCGTGTCATCGATCTGGTCGATGGTCTCCGAGTCCTGCATGGGGCTCAGTGTTTCACGTGAAACCGGAGCGGCAACAGTCGCAGCCCGGCCGCGGCTGAGGATTCCGGAGAGCAGAGAGCGACGTTTCACGTGAAACACCATGCCCGCTATGCCGGAAATCTGACGTTGCGACACTCCGGTGTCCCACCGGAGGCCCACCCGTCACCTGAACGACGACGGGCGGACGGTTCCCCCCTTGCGAGGGGAGCCGTCCGCCCGTCGTCGCGAACCGAGGACCTCAGCGGGTGCCGCGACGGCGCCCGCCCCGGGCGCGGTCACCGGTCTTGGCGCCGGCGTTACGACCGGCCCGGGCCGCCTTGGCCCGCTTGGTCGCGGCCTTCACGCCACCGGGGCTCTCCCCCGCCTTGACCTGGACCACCCGGGTGGAGGTCTCCAGGGTGCCCTCGCCGACCGAGATGACGGTCCACTCGACGGCGCCCAGCTTGGCCAGCCCGGCGCGCGAGTCGGCCAGCTCCTGCTCGGCGCTGTCCCCCTTGAGCGCCAGCATCTGCCCGTGCGGACGCAGCAGCGGCATGCCCCAGCCGGCCAGCCGGTCCAGCGGCGCCACGGCCCGGGCGGTCACCACGTCCACCGCGAGCTTGCCGATCATCTCCTCGGCGCGGCCGCGCAGCACCGTGACGTTCTCCAGCCCCAGCTCCCGGACGACCTCCTCCAGGAAGGTGGTCCGGCGCAGCAGCGGCTCCAGCAGGGTCACCGAGACGTCCGGCCGGGCCAGCGCCACCGGGATGCCCGGCAGGCCGGCGCCGGAGCCGACGTCGCACAGGGTGGAGCCGGCGGGCAGCAGCTCGGCCAACACCGCGCAGTTGAGGACGTGCCGGTCCCACAGCCGGGGCACCTCGCGGGGCCCGATCAGCCCGCGCCGGACGCCGGCCGTGGCCAGCAGCTCGGTGTAGCGGACGGCGGCGTCGAAGCGGTCGCCGAAGACCTCCCGGGCGGCGGCCGGCGCCTCGGCCAACACGTCCAGCTCGGGCAGCTCGGCCCGCTCCTCCGCGTCAGGGTTCACGTCCGCCCCCGGACGGCCGGTGGCCGCGTTCTCCGTGTCCATCTCGACCTCTCCGATCTCCGGATCCACCGACCCGCTCAACGCACTGTTTCACGTGAAACATCCCAGAAGGAAACAACGACCCCGCCCGCACGAGGCGGACGGGGTCGCGTTCGGCAAGACTCACCGGTCACCGCGGCGACCGGTCATCGTTCCGACGGCCTCAGGCCGGCAGCACGACCACGCACCGCTGGGGCTCTTCGCCCTCCGACTCGCTGCGCAGACCGGCGGCCGCGACCGCGTCGTGGACGACCTTGCGCTCGAACGGCGTCATCGGCCGCAGCTTGACCTGCTCGCCGCTGCTCTTCGCCTGCTCCGCGGCCTCGGCACCGAGGGCGGCCAGCTCCTCGCGCTTGCGGGCGCGGAAGCCGGCGATGTCCAGCATGAGACGGCTGCGCTCGCCGGTCTCCCGGTGGACGGCCAACCGGGTCAGCTCCTGCAGGGCCTCCAGCACCTCGCCGTCCTGGCCGACCAGGCGCTGCAGCGCGCGGTCGTTGCCGTCGCTGACGATGGACACCAGGGCACGGTCACCCTCGACGTCCATGTCGATGTCACCGTCGAGGTCCGCGATGTCGAGCAGACCCTCCAGGTAGTCCGCCGCGATGTCGCCCTCCTGCTCCAGGCGGGTGATGACGCTCTCGTCGGTGCTGGCGACGTCCTCGGCCTCGACGGCGGAGGTGGTGCCTTCCGTCACTGATGGACTCCTTCGGAGATGGGCCCGGCTGGCGGGCGGGGAACGAAGCTCTTCGCAGAAGTCGGTCAGGACTTCTTCTTCGGCCGCTGGCCGCCGCGCTTGGGCTGCTGCCGGGTGCCCTGCTTGGTGCCGCCGGGCTTGGCCGCGGTCTGCTTGGCAGCCGTCGTCTTGGCGGCGGAGTCCGCCGGGACGGCGTCCTCGGCGGGCTGCTCGACCTGGGTGTCCTCGCTCGACTCGACCGCCTGGCCGGCGCCCTGCTGGCGCTGGGCCTTGCTCTGGCGCCGGGGCTGCTGGCGGCTCGCCCGGACCGACTCCTCGACCACGGCGGCGGCGGAGGCCGCCTCGGCGATGGCCGCCTTGGAGGGGGGCAGCATGCCCCAGAGCGCGCCCTTGATCTCCGTACCGTCCGAGCGCAGTCGGCCGGCCTTCTTCAGCCGCGCCTGGCGCTCCGAGAAGGCCTGGCTACCCGGGGTCGGGTTGTTGTGGATGACGACCAGCTGCTGGCCCATCGACCAGACGTTGGTGGTCAGCCAGTAGACCAGGACACCGACCGGGAAGTTGATGCCCATCACGGCGAACATGACCGGGAAGACGTACATCAGCATCTTCTGCTGCTGCATGAACGGCGTCTTGACCGTGAGGTCGACGTTCTTGGTCATCAGCTGGCGCTGGGTGACGAACTGCGACAGCGACATCATCACGATCATCACCGCGGTGACGATCTTGACGCTGGTCTCCGGGCTGCCGAGGAAGGTCGCGGACAGCGGGGCACCGAAGATGTGCGCCTTGCCGGCGCTCACCAGCAGGGAGCCGTGGATGACGCCGATGTCGTGGCCCTTGGCGACGTTGGACAGCACGCCGTAGAGGGCGGTGAAGAACGGGGCCTGAACGATGATGGGAAGGCAGCTGGAGAACGGGTTGGTACCCGCATCCTTGTACAGCTTCATCATCTCTTCGGACTGGCGCTGCCGGTCGTTCTTGTAGCGCTCCTGGATGGCCTTCATCTTCGGCTGGATCGCCTGCATGGCCCGGGTCGCCTTGATCTGCTTCACGAAGAGCGGGATCAGGCAGATCCGGATGACGACCACCATCGAGGCGATGGCCAGACCCCAGGCCCAGCCACCGTCCGGGTCGAAGACGTTGCTGTACAGCGAGTGGAACTGGACGATGATCCAGGACACCGCTGTGTAGAGGGGACTCAGAAAACCGAAGGTCACCGGTCAGACTCCTTGGGCATCGGGCTTCGCCACCGGCTCCGGCTCGGCGGTCCCGCTCTTGGGGCTCAGCAGATCACGCAGCCGGCGGTGCCACACCGGGTGCTTGCGGGGCGGTACGTGGTCCACCCCGCCAGGTGACCAGGGATTGCAACGGAGGATGCGCCACACGGTCAGTCCGCCGCCCTTGACCGCCCCGTGCACCTTCACGGCTTCGAAGCCGTAGTGCGAGCACGAGGGGTAGTAGCGGCAGACCGGACCGAGCAGTGGGCTGATCGTCCACTGGTAGACCCTGATCAGTCCCATCAGCAGGTACTTCATCGCCCTGCTCCCGTCGGCGCCGTGGCGGCGGGCTCGACCCTCAGCAACCGCTTGAGCGCCGCGTCCAGGTCGCGTTCCAGCTCCTGGTACGAGGCGGTCGCGGCCTGGGGCAGCGCACGCACCACTATCAGGCTACCGGCGGGCAGCCTGGACAGACGATCACGAACGAGATGGCGCAACCGGCGCTTCACCAGGTTGCGGACGACCGCCGGGCCAACGGCCTTGCTCACGACGAAACCCGCACGCGCCGAAGGAGTCCCCTCGGCGACGTGCGGGCGGATGTCGCTGGTCCGGTCGGTCTGCCCCTGCGGGTCGCCGTCTCTGCTGAGATGGACGACCAGAAGGGGCCGACCGGCCCGGCGACCGCGTTTCACCGCGGTCGCGAAGTCCTGGCGCCGCCGCAGCCGATTCTCGGAGGGCAGCACAACAGACTCTGGGTGCGGATCAGGCGGACAGGCTGGCGCGGCCCTTGCCACGGCGGGCAGCCAGGATGGCGCGGCCGGCGCGGGTACGCATACGCAGCCGGAAGCCGTGGGTCTTCGCGCGACGACGGTTGTTCGGCTGGAAGGTGCGCTTGCTCACTCGGGGGCTCCTGAGGTGAATCGTAGGATGACGGGGAGTCGCTTGGCCGTCACCGTGCGTCCGCGTGATCTCCCTGGAATTCGGAAATCCGGCCCATCGCCCCAGTTCGGCTGGGGTCTGAGGCAATCCACGGCGCCCGTGCTGCGCGCCTTATGGAGCGGGTGGACCCGCGGACATGCGGCAGCGGCCATCGACAACTCGACCTGGTTACGGTACGCGGGACGGGGCACGAGGGTCAAACCAGCCGTCCGGAGGCCGTTTACCCACAGGCTGTGGACAACGACTTGATCCGTCCCTGTTCGCTGACTACCGTTGCAGGACTTGTCTGGTTTTGTTCTTGGAAAGCGTGCACCAGTGGCTGATGTCAACAGCGACCTCGTCCCGGTCTGGGCGAGGGTCGTCGAGCGGCTGGTCAGCGACCCCGATGTCGGGGAGATGGACAAACAGTGGGTGCAGCGCACCCAGCCCATGTGGATGATGCACGACACCGCCCTGCTGGCGACCCCGAACGAGCGGGCCAAGCAGGTGCTGGAGGGCCGGCTGCTGCCCCAGCTGACCGACGCGCTCAGCCGCGAGCTCAGCCGGCCCGTCCGGATCGCCGTGATGGTCGACGCCAACGCGGTGCCCACCACCCCCGCACCGGCCGCCCAGGCCCCCGTCGAGCCCTACCCGGGCCCGGCCGAGGAGGACTCCGGCTACGGCGACCAGAACTACCAGCAGCCGTACGAGCAGGACTACGAGCGCCCCCGCTACGACACCGGCGGCTACGAGCAGCGCCCCGCGCCCTACGGCGGCGGCCAGCCCGCCCAGCCGTGGCCCGGCTACCAGGAGCCGCAGGCGCCGTACCACGAGCCCGAGGAGCCCTCGGCCCGCCCCGCGCCGCGGCACCTCCCCGGTCCGCCCTCCACGACCCAGGGCGACCTCTTCGGCGGCGCGTACGGCCCCGGCCCCGGCGAGCAGCCCCGCGCCGGCGCCGGGCGCCGCGGACACGGCTCCCGGCCCTCCGGCGGACGCCCGGCCGAGAAGTCGGGCGCGGAGCCGCCGACCGAGCGCCCCGCCGTCCCCGGGGTGCCCGCCCCGCCCGGCGCTCCCCCGGCCGGCGGCTCCCGCAAGGACGAGCCGGCCGCCCGGCTGAACCCCAAGTACCTGTTCGACACCTTCGTCATCGGCGCCAGCAACCGCTTCGCGCACGCGGCGGCGGTGGCCGTCGCCGAGGCCCCGGCCAAGGCGTACAACCCGCTCTTCATCTACGGCGAGTCCGGGCTGGGCAAGACCCACCTGCTGCACGCCATCGGGCACTACTCGCGCAGCCTCTTCCCGGGCACCCGGGTGCGCTACGTGTCCTCGGAGGAGTTCACCAACGAGTTCATCAACTCGATCCGGGACGGCAAGGCGGACACCTTCCGCCGCCGCTACCGGGACATGGACATCCTGCTGGTGGACGACATCCAGTTCCTGGCGAGCAAGGAGTCCACCCAGGAGGAGTTCTTCCACACCTTCAACACCCTCCACAACGCGAACAAGCAGATCGTGCTGTCCTCGGACCGGCCGCCCAAGCTGCTGACCACGCTGGAGGACCGGCTGCGCAACCGCTTCGAGTGGGGCCTGATCACCGACGTCACCCCGCCGGAGCTGGAGACCAGGATCGCGATCCTGCGCAAGAAGGCGATCCAGGAACAACTCAACGCCCCTGCCGACGTGTTGGAGTTCATCGCGTCCCGGATCACCCGCAACATCCGGGAGTTGGAGGGCGCGCTGATCCGGGTGACCGCCTTCGCCAACCTCAACCGGGCGCCGGTGGACCTGGAGTTGGCGGGGATCGTCCTCAAGGACCTGATCCCCGGCGGGGACGAGGACGCCGGCCCGGAGATCACCGCGCAGGTCATCATGCAGCAGACCGCCGCCTACTTCGGCCTCGGTGTGGACGACCTCTGCGGCTCCTCGCGCAGCCGGGTGCTGGTGACGGCCCGGCAGATCGCCATGTACCTCTGCCGGGAGCTCACCGATCTCTCGCTGCCGAAGATCGGCGCCCAGTTCGGCGGCCGCGACCACACCACGGTGATGCACGCGGACCGGAAGATCCGCTCGCTGATGGCCGAGCGGCGCTCCATCTACAACCAGGTCACCGAGCTGACCAACCGCATCAAGAGCTAGCCGTCCCCCGCGAGTTGGGGGCGGACACCGGAGTACCCCGGAAGGGCGTCAGGAGCGATCCTGGCGCCCTTCCGCCGTTTCCACAGGTGTGTACCGGGCCGCCGCCGGGCAGGTATCCGCGCGACGGACGTCCCACCGGTCCACAGCCCGCGCCGAACAACTGACCGGTGAATCGAAAACCGGGGCCGCGCAGGGCAGTTGTCCACAGGCCGGGTCCCTTCCTCGCGGTCCACAGGCCGGGGAGTCCGGAGTTATCCAGAATTCGTCCACAGGCCCGGCGCCGCTACGCTCTTCCGCGCAGGTCAGGTGCCTGTGGACTTGTGCACAACCGTTGTCCACAGGGTGTGGACAATTGACGGGCCACCAGTGGGCCGTCCGGGTTATCCACCGGTTGTCCCCAGGGAGCGGGCGGTTATCCCCAGGTTGTCCACAGCGGGGTCCACAGTTCGACAACCTTGGGCAGCCGTTCATACCCTGGTGTGAAAGGCGTCACGTAAAGTTGACCGGGGCCCGTGGATAACCGGGCCCGGATCTGGGGACAGTCCTGGGGATAACCTGTGGATACCCTGCGTGCCCTGTGGGTAACGCTCGGCTGTCCACAGCGCGGCCTGCCCGTCCACAGCCGCCGTCCACACCCGCTGTGGACAAAATCCGGGCGCTGACCTGCGGAAACAGGGTTATCCACGGTTTCCACAGGCCCTACTACTACCGCTACACAGTTAGACCGTGAACCTGCTTTCAAAGTGGGTGGTCCCGAAATCTGTGGACAACCGCGCCCCGACATCTGTTCGGCCTCGCTTCCGCCCGTCTGCCCCGTCTGTCGGCGGAGTACGTCAGACTGTCCTCTGCGACTGGAAGCGGAGTGGTAGAGCTCGGTGGACAGGCGGACCGACGATCAAGATCAGACGAACCAGAGTGCGAGCGGGAGCGCTCGATCCAGGAGGCGGTTACCGGTGAAGTTCCGGGTGGAGCGTGACGTCCTCGCGGAGGCGGTGGCCTGGGCTGCCCGCAGCCTCCCGGCACGGCCGCCGGTGCCGGTGCTGGCCGGCCTGCTGCTGACCGCGCAGGAGGGCAGCCTGGCGCTGTCCGGCTTCGACTACGAGGTCTCGGCCCGGGTCGAGCTCGAGGCGGACGTCGAGGAGGCCGGCACCGTCCTGGTCTCCGGCCGCCTGCTCAACGACATCTCGCGCAACCTTCCCAACAGGCCTGTGGAGATCTCCACCGACGGCCAGCGGGTCAGCGTGGTCTGCGGCAGCTCCCGCTTCACCCTCCCCACCCTCCCGGTGGACGAGTACCCGGCGCTGCCCCAGATGCCTACCGCCACCGGCACCGTCTCCGGGGACGTCTTCGCCTCCGCGGTCAGCCAGGCCGCCGTCGCGGCCGGCCGGGACGACACCCTGCCGGTGCTCACCGGCGTCCGGGTCGAGATCGAGGGCGACCGGATCACCCTGGCCGCCACCGACCGCTACCGCTTCGCCGTCCGCGACCTGCTGTGGAAGCCCGAGCAGTCGGACATCTCCGCGGTCGCCCTGGTCCCCGCCAAGACCCTCCAGGACATCGCCAAGTCCCTGGGCAGCGGCGACACCGTCTCCATCGCGCTCTCCTCGGGCGGCGCGGGCGAGGGCCTGATCGGCTTCGAGGGCGCCGGCCGCCGCACCACCACCCGGCTGCTGGAGGGCGAGTTCCCCAAGTTCCGCAGCCTCTTCCCGACCGAGTTCAGCGCGGTCGCCGCGATCCAGACCCAGCCCTTCCTGGAGGCGCTCAAGCGCGTCTCGCTGGTCGCCGAGCGCAACACCCCGGTCCGGCTCAACTTCGAGCAGGGCGTGCTGACCCTGGAGGCCGGCTCGGGCGACGACGCCCAGGCCACCGAGCGGATCGAGGCCGACCTGGAGGGCGACGACATCTCGATCGCCTTCAACCCGGGCTACCTGGAGGAGGGCCTCAAGGCCATCGACTCCCCGTTCGCCCAGCTGAGCTTCACCACCCCGACCAAGCCGGCCCTGCTCAGCGGCAAGGTCTCGGTGGACGCCGAGGAGGACAAGGCCTACCAGTACCTGATCATGCCGGTCCGCCTCTCCGGCTGACGACCGCTTCCGGCTGACGACGGCTCCGGCCGACCCCGGCCGCTCCGGTCACCCACAGGCTGTGCACACCCGTTGTGCACAGCCTGTGGACGTCCCGACCCCGTCGACCCGGTCGGCCCGACCGCGCGGAGTCCGGATGCCCCGGAAGCGTAGGCTCGGGGATGCGGCAACGGCGCCGCCGCCAGGCACGTCCCCACAGTAAGGATTTGGTCATGGAGCTCGGCCTCATCGGTCTCGGCAAGATGGGCGGCAACATGCGCGAGCGGATCCGCCGCGCCGGCCACACCGTCATCGGATACGACCGCAACCCGGAGATCTCCGACGTCGAGACCCTGCAGGAGCTCGTCTCCAAGCTCCAGGGCCCGCGCGTGGTCTGGGTGATGGTCCCGGCCGGTGCCGCGACCCAGGCGACCGTCGACGAGCTCGCCGAGCTGCTCTCCCCCGGCGACGTGGTGGTGGACGGCGGCAACTCCCGCTGGACCGACGACATCAAGCACGCCGAGGCGCTGGCGGCCAAGGGCATCGGCTTCGTCGACTGCGGCGTCTCCGGTGGCGTCTGGGGCCTGGAGAACGGCTACGCGCTGATGTACGGCGGCGACGCCGAGCACGTCGCCCTGGTCCAGCCGGTCTTCGACGCGCTCAAGCCCGAGGGCGACTTTGGCTCGGTGCACGCGGGCGCGGTCGGCGCCGGCCACTTCGCCAAGATGGTCCACAACGGCATCGAGTACGCGATGATGCAGGCCTTCGCCGAGGGCTGGGAGCTGCTGGAGGCCGCCCCCGAGGTCACCGACGTGCGCGAGGTCTTCCGCAGCTGGCAGGAGGGCACCGTCATCCGCTCCTGGCTGCTGGACCTGGCCGTCCGCGCCCTGGACAGCGACGAGCACCTGGACAAGCTGCGCGGCTGGGCCGCCGACTCCGGCGAGGGTCGCTGGACCGTCGAGGCCGCGATCGACCACGCCGTGCCGCTGCCGGCGATCACCGCCTCGCTGTTCGCCCGCTTCGCCTCCCGCCAGGACGACTCGCCGCAGATGAAGATGATCGCCGCGCTGCGCAACCAGTTCGGCGGCCACGCGGTCGAGTCCAAGTAACCGAGAACCGGTCGGGGCCCCGGGGGCCGTTCCCCGGGTAGCCCCACACACAGAAGGCGGGCGCAGTCCACAGCCATGCACGTCGCGCACCTGTCGCTCGCCGACTTCCGGTCGTACGCCCGGGTCGAGGTTCCCCTCGACCCGGGCGTGACGGCCTTCGTCGGGCCCAACGGCCAGGGCAAGACCAACCTGGTCGAGGCGATCGGCTACGTCGCCACTCTGGGCAGCCACCGGGTGGCCACGGACGCCCCGCTGATCCGGCTGGGCGCCGAGCGGGCGGTCGTCCGCACCTCGGTGGTGGACCGCGGCCGCTCCACCCTGATCGAGCTGGAGCTCACGGCGGGCAAGGCCAACCGGGCCCGGATCAACCGCTCCGACAACGTCCGCCCGCGCGACGTGCTGGGCCTGCTGCGCACCGTGCTGTTCGCCCCCGAGGACCTCAGCCTGGTCAAGGGCGATCCGGGTGAGCGCCGGCGCTTCCTGGACGAGCTGCTGACCGCCCGGGCACCCCGGCTGGCCGGGGTCCGGCAGGACTACGAGCGGGTGCTCAAGCAGCGCAACGCCCTGTTGAAGACCGCCGCGATGGCCCGCCGGGCCGGCGGCGGCAAGGGGGCCGACCTGTCCACCCTGGAGGTCTGGGACGGCCACCTGGCCCGCGCCGGGGCCGAGCTGACGGCCTTCCGGATCCAGCTGGTGGCCGCCCTGCAACCACTGGTGACGGGGGCGTACGGCCGGGTGGCCCCGGGCGGCGGGGAGACCGTCCTGGAGTACCGCAGCTCCTTCGAGGGCGAGCTGCCGAGCAGCCGGGAGCAGGCCGAGGAGCAGCTGCTGGCGGCGTTGCAGGCGGTCCGCAAGCAGGAGGTCGAGCGGGGGATCACCCTGGTCGGCCCGCACCGCGACGAGCTGGTGCTCAAGCTGGGCCCGCTGCCGGCCAAGGGCTACGCCAGCCACGGCGAGTCCTGGTCGTTCGCGCTGGCGCTCCGGCTGGCCTCGTACGAGCTGCTGCGCGCCGACGGCGGCGAGCCGGTGCTGGTCCTGGACGACGTGTTCGCCGAGCTGGACGCCGCCCGCCGGGACCGGCTGGCCGAGCTGGTGGCCGACGGCGAGCAGGTGCTGGTGACCGCGGCGGTGGCCGAGGACGTGCCGAAGGCGCTGGCCGGCGCCCGTTTCGCGGTCTCCGACGGCGCCGTGCGCCGGGTCGACGCCTGAGCCCCGACCCGTACAACGGTCCGACCTGACCGGACCCGACCCGACCCGTACCGAAGCTCTGCCGTCGGCACCCGCACCGCGGTGGGTGCCGACGTCCGGCGTGCGTGCGCTCCCGTAGGCTGGACGGCTCATCGGGTTGTCCACAGGCTGGGGAAAGGAGATCGCCGTGAGCGATTCGGCGGAGACCTCCCCCGGCCCCGGCGCCGCCGGGCCCACCGGTGCCGACCTCGCCCGCTCCGCGCTACGGGCGGCCCGGGCCCAGGCCCGTCAGCGCGGTGAGCAGGTCCAGCAGAAGCGCGAGGCGAAGCGGCACGGCCTGCGCAGCGGCGCCCGCTCGGACGGCCGCGACCCGGTGCCGCTTGGGGCGGCACTGAACCGGCTGCTGACCGAGCGCGGCTGGGAGTCCTCCGCCGCGGTCGGCGGGGTGATGGGCCGTTGGCCGCAGATCGTCGGCCCGGACATCGCCGCGCACTGCCACCCCTCCTCCTACGACGAGGCGGCCGCGGTGCTCACCGTGCAGTGCGACTCCACCGCGTGGGCGACCCAACTGCGCTGGCTGGCACGTCAGTTGGTGGCCCGTCTGAACCACGAACTGGGCCACGGCACGGTCCGCACCATCAAGGTGCTCGGCCCGGCCGCGCCGGCCCGCGGCTACGGCCGGCTGCGCGCGCCGGGGAGCAAGGGCCCGGGCGACACCTGGGGCTGAGCCCGGCCGGCGGGGATCGCCCCCGGCCGGGATCGGACCACGATCTTCCGGAACCCCTGACGGCCCTTCCAGGCGCCCCCGGCCCCCCGGTCGAGTATCGGGACACGTCCAGAGGGGATTTAGGGCGGCATATCTGCCTTCAAGGGCTGCCAAACGCCCATCTATGTCAGTCGTACCGGTAGACTGAGAGCCAAACACTGTTGCTAGTGGCAACCGAGTCGAAACGCCGTGGTCGCACGCCCGCCCGTACGGGGCTGGAATGCGGCCCGCGCTGTGCCAGAGAGGGCGCTTCGTGGCCGATTCCGGCAACCCCAGCCAGACCCCAGACCAGAACGACCAGGCTTCCTACACCGGTAGCAACATCCAGGTGCTGGAAGGCCTCGACGCCGTCCGCAAGCGCCCCGGCATGTACATCGGTTCCACCGGTGAGCGTGGCCTGCACCACCTGGTGCAGGAGGTCGTGGACAACTCCGTCGACGAGGCGATGGCGGGGTACGCCGACACCATCGACGTCACGATCATGCCCGACGGCGCCATCCGCTGCGTCGACAACGGCCGAGGCATCCCGGTGGACATCGTCCCCGGCCAGGACAAGCCGGCCGTCGAGGTCGTACTCACCGTCCTGCACGCGGGCGGCAAGTTCGGCGGCGGCGGCTACGCCGTCTCCGGCGGTCTGCACGGCGTCGGCGTCTCGGTGGTGAACGCGCTGTCCACCCGGCTCTCGGTGGAGATCCACAAGGACGGCCACATCTGGACCCAGGACTACAAGATGGGCGCGCCGACCGCCCCCCTGGTCAAGGGTGCCGAGACCGACCGCACCGGCACCACGGTGACCTTCTGGGCCGACCCGGACATCTTCGAGACCACCGTCTACTCCTTCGAGACGCTCTCCCGGCGCTTCCAGGAGATGGCCTTCCTCAACAAGGGCCTGTCGATCTCGCTGACCGACGAGCGCCCCGAGCACGTGGACGAGGAGGGCAAGCCGCTCTCCGTCACGTACAAGTACGACGGCGGCATCGCCGACTTCGTCGCCCACCTCAACTCCCGCAAGGGCGAGGTCATCCACCCCTCGGTGATCGACTTCGAGGCGGAGGACAAGGACAAGGCGATCTCGGTGGAGATCGCGATGCAGTGGAACTCCTCCTACACCGAGGGGGTCTACAGCTTCGCCAACACCATCCACACCCACGGCGGCGGCACCCACGAGGAGGGCTTCCGCGCCGCGCTGACCGGCCTGGTCAACCGCTACGCGCGGGACAAGAAGCTGCTCCGCGAGAAGGACGACAACCTCTCCGGCGAGGACATCCGCGAGGGCCTGACCGCGATCATCTCGGTCAAGCTCGGCGAGCCGCAGTTCGAGGGCCAGACCAAGGACAAGCTCGGCAACACCGAGGCGAAGACCTTCGTCCAGAAGGTCGTCCACGAGCAGCTCAACGACTGGCTGGACCGCAACCCCACCGAGGCCTCGGACATCATCCGCAAGTCCATCCAGGCCGCCACCGCGCGCGTCGCCGCCCGCAAGGCCCGCGACCTGACCCGCCGCAAGGGCCTGCTGGAGTCCGCCTCGCTGCCGGGCAAGCTCTCGGACTGCCAGTCCAAGGACCCCTCCGAGTGCGAGATCTTCATCGTCGAGGGTGACTCCGCCGGCGGCTCGGCCAAGCAGGGCCGCGACCCGCGCACCCAGGCCATCCTGCCGATCCGCGGCAAGATCCTGAACGTCGAGAAGGCCCGGATCGACAAGGTGCTGCAGAACACCGAGGTCCAGGCGCTGATCTCGGCCTTCGGCTGCGGCATCCAGGAGGACTACGACGAGTCCAAGCTGCGGTACCACAAGATCGTCCTGATGGCCGACGCCGACGTCGACGGACAGCACATCCGCACCCTGCTGCTCACCCTGCTGTTCCGCTTCATGCGGCCGCTGGTCGAGTCCGGGTACGTCTACCTCGCCATGCCCCCGCTGTACAAGATCAAGTGGGGCAAGGACGACTTCGAGTACGCCTACTCCGACCGCGAGCGCGACGCCGTGATCGCGGCGGGCGTCGAGGCCGGCCGCCGACTGCCCAAGGACGACGCGATCCAGCGCTTCAAGGGTCTCGGCGAGATGAACGCCGAGGAGCTCCGGATCACCACCATGGACGCCGAGCACCGCCTGCTGCTCCAGGTCACCCTGGAGGACGCCGCCCGTGCCGACGAGCTGTTCTCCGTGCTGATGGGCGAGGACGTCGAGGCGCGCCGCTCCTTCATCCAGCGCAACGCCAAGGACGTCCGCTTCCTGGACGTGTGACGCCTGCGAACCAGGCCCCGCACGTACCAGTCCGCGTGAAAGGAAACTGACCACCAGTGGTCGACGACAACCGTCCCGAAGGCGACCAGCCCGAGACTCCCGAGACCCCCGCAGCCGAGGCCACCACCCAGGTGACCATGCGGATCGAGCCGGTCGAGCTCGAGACCGAGATGCAGCGCTCGTACCTCGACTACGCGATGAGCGTGATCGTCAGCCGGGCGCTCCCCGAGGTCCGCGACGGCCTCAAGCCGGTGCACCGCCGCGTGCTCTACGCGATGTACGACGGCGGGTACCGGCCCGAGAAGGGCTACTACAAGTGCGCCCGCGTCGTCGGCGACGTGATGGGCAACTACCACCCCCACGGTGACACCTCGATCTACGACACCGTGGTCCGCCTGGCCCAGCCGTGGTCGATGCGGATGCCGCTGGTGGACGGCAACGGCAACTTCGGCTCCCCGGGCAACGACCCGGCCGCGGCCATGCGCTACACCGAGTGCAAGATGATGCCGCTGGCCATGGAGATGATGCGCGACATCGACGAGGAGACCGTCGACTTCGCGGCCAACTACGACGGCCGCTCCCAGGAGCCGACCGTCCTGCCCGCGCGCATCCCCAACCTGCTGGTCAACGGGTCCACCGGCATCGCGGTCGGCATGGCCACCAACATCCCGCCGCACAACCTCCGCGAGGTCGCCTCCGGCGCGCTCTGGTACCTGGAGAACCCCGAGGCCTCCGCCGAGGAGCTGCTGGAGGCCCTGATCGAGCGGATCAAGGGCCCCGACTTCCCGACCGGCGCACTGATCGTCGGCCGCCGCGGGATCGACGACTACTACCGCACCGGCCGCGGCTCGGTCACCATGCGCGCCGTGGTCGAGGTCGAGGAGATCCAGGGCCGCCAGTGCCTGGTGATCACCGAGCTGCCGTTCCAGGTCAACCCGGACAACCTCGCCCTCAAGATCGCCGACCTGGTCAAGGACGGCAAGATCGCCGGCATCGCCGACGTCCGCGACGAGTCCTCGTCCCGCACCGGCCAGCGCCTGGTGGTCGTGCTCAAGCGCGACGCGGTCGCCAAGGTCGTGCTCAACAACCTGTACAAGCACACCGAGCTGCAGACCAACTTCGGCGCCAACATGCTGGCCCTGGTCGACGGCGTGCCGCGCACGCTGTCGCTCGACGCCTTCATCCGGCACTGGGTCAACCACCAGGTCGAGGTCATCGTCCGGCGCACCAGGTTCCGCCTGCGCAAGGCCGAGGAGCGCGCCCACATCCTGCGCGCGCTGCTCAAGGCCCTGGACCTGATCGACGAGGTCATCGCGCTGATCCGGGCCTCGGCCAGCGCCGATGCCGCCCGCACCGGCCTGATGGGCCTGCTGGACATCGACGAGCTCCAGGCCAACGCGATCCTGGAGATGCAGCTGCGCCGGCTGGCCGCCCTGGAGCGCCAGCGGATCATGGACGAGCACGACGAGCTGCAGCGCAAGATCGACGAGTACAACGCCATCCTGGCCTCGCCGACCCGCCAGCGCGAGATCATCTCCGAGGAGCTCGGCGCGATCGTCGAGAAGTACGGCGACGAGCGCCGCTCGACCCTGATCCCCTCGGACGGCGACCTCTCCATCGAGGACCTCATCGCCGAGGAGGACATCGTCGTCACGATCACCCGTGGCGGCTACGTCAAGCGGACCCGCTCCGACCTCTACCGCTCGCAGAAGCGCGGCGGCAAGGGCGTGCGCGGTGCCCAGCTCAAGCAGGACGACATCGTCGACCACTTCTTCGTGACGACGACCCACAACTGGATCCTGTTCTTCACCAACAAGGGCCGGGTCTACCGCGCCAAGGGCTACGAGCTGCCGGACGCCGGCCGCGACGCCCGCGGCCAGCACGTGGCCAACCTGCTGGCCTTCCAGCCGGGGGAGCACATCGCCCAGGTGATGGCCGTCCGCACCTACGAGGACAAGCCGTACCTGGTCCTGGCCACCCGGGCCGGCCTGGTGAAGAAGTCCCCGCTCAAGGACTACGACTCCCCGCGCTCCGGCGGCCTGATCGCGATCAACCTGCGCCAGGACGACGAGGGCCGGGACGACGAGCTGATCGGCGCCGAGCTGGTCTCCTCCGAGGACGACCTGCTGCTGGTCTCCAAGAAGGCCCAGTCGATCCGCTTCACCGCGACCGACGACGCCCTGCGGCCCACCGGCCGCGCCACCTCCGGCGTCAAGGGCATGGCCTTCCGCGAGGACGACGAGCTGCTCTCGATGAACGTCGTCCGCCCGGGGACGTACGTCTTCACCGCCACGGACGGCGGCTACGCCAAGCGGACCGGTGTGGACGAGTACCGTGTCCAGGGACGCGGCGGCTACGGCACCAAGGCGGCGAAGATCGTCGAGGGCCGGGGCTCGCTGGTCGGCGCACTGGTGGTCGACGACACCGACGAGATCATGGCGATCACCCTCTCGGGCGGAGTGATCCGCACGAGGGTTTCCGAGGTTCGTGAAACCGGACGTGACACCATGGGCGTCCAACTGATCAACCTCGGAAAGCGCGACGCGGTGGTGGGCATGGCCCGCAACGCGGAGGCCGAGGACGAGGAGACGGCGGAGGACGAGGTCGCCGGCACCGAGTCCACCGAGACGACCGAAGGTGCGGGGACGGCGGTCGGCGGCGACGCCGAGGTCTGAACCGAACCGCAGACCGGTGCCGCCGCGTCCAGAAGAGTGGACGCGGCGTCACCGGACGCCGACCAGTTCCGGGCAATCCCGCCGGGCGCTGGATGACGAGTGACGGATCAGGGCGCCGCCCTGGTGGGAAGTGCGGGAGGACCAGGTGAGTGGAGCCACGGGTGCTGCGGGAGGACCCGCCGGCGGCCGTCCGGGCGCGCAGGGCGGGGGGTCGTACGGCGTTCCGGGGCAGCCGCCGACCGAGCACTCGGCCGCGTCCACCTCGCTGATGCCGCCGGTCGGCGGAGCGGGCCAGGCCGGACAGAGCGGTTTCTCGCAGCCGACGACGTACACCAAGGGGCAGCCGACCCCGGCCCGGGGCACCCGGACCGGCGGCAACACCCCGCCCGGCGGCACCCCGGTGCCCGGCGCGGCGCGTCGCCCCGCCGCCGCCCCGGCGACCGTCGGGGGCGGCCTCGGCCGGACCCGCAAGGCCCGGCTGCGGGTGACCAAGGTCGACCCGTGGTCGGTGATGAAGGTCAGCTTCCTGCTGTCGCTGGCCGTCGGCATCATCATCATCGTGGCCTCGGCCGTGCTGTGGATGACCCTGGACTCGCTCGGCGTCTTCGACTCGCTGACCAAGACCCTCAAGGACGTCACCGGCGGCGGCGCGGACAACGCCAGCAGCCAGCTGAACCTGATGGACTACATCGGCTTCGGCAAGGTCATGATGTTCACCACGCTGATCGCGGTGGTCGACGTGGTGCTGCTGACCGCGCTCTCCACGCTGTCGGCCTTCATCTACAACGCGGCGGCCGGATTCACCGGCGGCGTCGAGCTCACCCTGGCCGAAGAGGACTGATCCGGCCGGATCCTGACCCCTGGTCAATTCACCGTCCGCGGACGGAATGTACGGGCCCCGCAGGCTGTTGCAGCCTGCGGGGCCCGTCGGCATTTCGGGTGACAGCCGGCTCCCGCGGCGTGCCGCCCGGAAACGGGCCGGCCGCGGTGGGATTAGCTGGACGCCGCCCGTTCCCACCCGTGGGAGTGCCGCAGGCCGCCCCGGTCGGTCGACCGGGTCAGGAGGGTTTCCGCAGGAAGGCTGGACGGAGGCGCGCGGTGGCGAAGCTCGCAGATCAACTGGTCGAGGCCCTGGACGGGCTGTTGGGCATCCCGATCCCCTTGCGGGTGCAGGCCTGGGACGGCAGCGTCGCCGGGCCGCCCGGAGCACCCACCCTGGTCCTGCGCAACCGCAGGGCGCTACGCCGGCTGATGTGGCAGCCGGGCGAGCTGGGCCTGGCCCGGGCCTACGTCTCGGGGGACCTCGACCTCGCCCCCGGCACCGACCTCTACGAGACGCTCTCCGAGGTCGCCCGCTTCGCCGAACTCCCCGAGATCCGCACCATGGCCCTCGGTCCGCGCGACGTCCTCGGCGCCGCGGGCCGCCGGGCGGTCGCCGCGGCCCTCCGGGCCGGGGCGGTCGGCCCGGAGCCCACCCCACCCCCGGAGGAGGTCCGCCGGGCCCAGGGGCGGCTGCACAGCCGCGGCCGGGACCGCGCCGCCATCAGCCACCACTACGACGTCGGGAACGACTTCTACGGCCTCGTGCTGGGCTCCTCGATGGTCTACTCGTGCGCCTACTGGACACCCGAGGCGAAGAGCCTGGAGGCCGCCCAGGAGGCCAAGCTCGACCTGATCTGCCGCAAGCTCGGCCTGCGGCCCGGGATGCGGCTGCTGGACGTCGGCTGCGGCTGGGGCTCGCTGCTGCTGCACGCGGCCGAGCACTACGGGGTCACCGCGGTCGGCGTCTCGATCTCCACCGAGCAGGTCGCGCTGGCCCGCGCCCGGATCGAGGAGGCCGGCCTGGCCGACCGGGTGGAGGTCCGGCTCCAGGACTACCGGGAGATCACCGACGGCCCCTTCGACGCGATCTCCAGCGTCGGGATGGCCGAGCACGTCGGCGCGGAGCAGTACCGGGTGTACGCCGACGGCCTGTTCCGGCTGCTGGCGCCCGGCGGCCGGCTGCTCAACCACCAGATCGCCCGGCGCCCCGACCACCCCGGCGAACCGCACCGCACCAGCCCCTTCATCGACCGCTACGTCTTTCCGGACGGCGAGCTCTCCCCGGTCGGTTCCACCGTGGCCCGGCTGGAGGAGGCCGGCTTCGAGGTCCGGGACGTCGAGGCGCTGCGCGAGCACTACGCGCTGACCCTGCGCGAGTGGGTGGCCAACCTGGAGGCGCACTGGACGGAGGCGGTCCGGCTGGTCGGCCTCGGCCGCGCCCGGGTCTGGCGGCTGTACATGGCGGCCTCCGCGCTGGCCTTCGAGCAGAACCGGATCGGGGTGAACCAGATCCTCGCCGTCCGCAGCACCGAGGAGGGCGGCTCGGGCCTGCCGCCGACCCGTGAGGAGTGGCTGGTGCGCCCGGCCGCCGAGGTCACTGCCGCGACCCCGGTCGGAACGGATTTGGGGGATCGGCGGTCGGTCCGCTAATCTTTCAGTGCGGCAAGGGCCTATAGCTCAGACGGTTAGAGCGCTTCCCTGATAAGGAAGAGGCCACAGGTTCAAGTCCTGTTAGGCCCACCACCGCGAAGGGCCCGGAGTGATCCACTCCGGGCCCTTCGACGTTTTCGCAGATCGGGCGGCTTCCGGTACGCTCTGTGTGCAGCGAGGGCCTATAGCTCAGACGGTTAGAGCGCTTCCCTGATAAGGAAGAGGCCACAGGTTCAAGTCCTGTTAGGCCCACCGCCCCGAAGGGCCCGGAGTGATCCACTCCGGGCCCTTCGACGTTCCCCGGCGGACCGCCCCTGACGAGGGCTTCCCGGGCGGACCGGGTGCGGACGATCCGTACGACATGAGGTGCGGCGTCAATCCTCGGACCGGACCGCCGGGTTGACGGTGCCGGTGGCTGGTCACGATTGGGACACCGGTGTGTATCATCGGCCGCAAGGGCAGTCCGGCACCCGACAGCCCGTTCGCGCTCGAAACACATCTGGACTCGTCGGCCCGGTCGGTCCGGCCGGAGCACCGGCTCCTGAGTCCGCCAACGCTAGAAGGACGAGGTCCCGCGGTGAAGAAGCTCCTCCTGGTCGCCCTGGTCGCCCTCGGCGGCTTCTTTGTCTACCGTCAGGTCCAGGCGGACCGCGCCGAGCAGGACCTGTGGACCGAGGCCACCGACCCGGTTCCGGCCGGTCGCTGAGCCCCGGACGATCTGACGATCGACGGTCTTCGGAGGCGCTGACCGGCGCCTCCCGAACCGGTCGGCCCGTTCATTCGATCGGACCGGCCGGTTCCCCCAGGGGGACGGCTCTCGGAAACACGCCGGAACCCGGTACGCTAGTGCCCGTTGGCACGCGCCGTGCCGTCGAGGGGCATTAGCTCAGTTGGTAGAGCGCTGCCTTTGCAAGGCAGATGTCAGGAGTTCGAGTCTCCTATGCTCCACAGCGCCTGAACGGCGGTCGACCCTTCCGGGTCGGCCGCCGTTCGGCGTTCCCGGGGTCCTAGGGTGTGTCGTCCTCGGTGGGCTCGGCGGCTCCGGCCGCCTCCTCGGGGGTGAGGCCGTTCACCGGGGAGGTGGCGGCGGTCGCGCCGGCCGGCCGGTGGGACGGCGGCGCCGGGGGCTCGACCAGCCACTCCGGGTTGCTGTGCCGGCGCCACCACTGCCAGGCGACCAGCCCGCCGCCGACCGCCAGTACCCCGGCCAGCAGCAGCCCGGCCGTCGTCCGGCCGCCGCACCGCTGCTGCCGCTTCGCGTTCCGGGCGGCCAGCTCGTTGATCTCGGCCGAGCTGACGTGGCCCTGGAGGGCGGTCAGCGCGGCGGCGCCGCGGGACTGGGCCTCGTGGGCGACCGGGGAGACCGCGGCCCGGGCCTCCTCGACGGCCTGGGCGACCCTGGGGCCGACCGTGCTGCGCGCCTGGTCGGCGGCGCGGGCGGCGGACAGGCGGGCCGCCAGAGCGGCCTCCTGGGCCCGGTGGAGGGCCCGCAGGGTGTTCTGCTGGGCCTCGGGCGGCAGGTTGGCGAAGGCCTGGCCGAACTGCGGGGCGAGGTGCCGGTCGTACTGGACACGGAGGGTGTGGGCGGCCTGGGCGGCCTTGGGGCCGAGGGCGTCCAGGGCGGGCCCGAGGCGCTGCTTGGCGCCGTCCGCGAACTGTGCGGCGGAGTCCCGGGTCCTGGTGGCGGTGTCACGGGCCGAGTCCGAAAAGCTCACGAGTCTCTCCTCCTGGTGGCGTCCTTTATGCACATATCCACCTGAATGCTGATCATGCATCCGGATTTGTCCACCGGCACGCCGGGGTGGGCCGTACGCGGGCCCCGGCGGGGCCGTTCGGGGGCCCTGCGGGGCACCGGCCGCAGTAGGCTGGCGGCTTCGGTGGTCGGCCAGGGGAAGGGGTAGCCGCTGATGCTCCCGGACGAGCCGCGAGGGTCCACGGACCGGTCCCCCGGGGCCGGGCAGCCCGACTGCTACCGGCACCCGGGGACGCCCACCGGGATCTCCTGCACCCGCTGCGAGCGGCCGATCTGCCCGCAGTGCATGGTGGCCGCCGCGGTGGGCTTCCAGTGCCCCGAGTGCGTCGGCGAGGGGCACGCCGGGGCGCGGCGGGCCACCACCCGCTTCGGCGGGGCGCCGACGCTGGACGGCGGGCTGGTGACCCGGACCCTGGTCGGGATCAACCTGGTGGTCTGGGTGCTGGCCGCGTACGTGCTCAACCCGCGCCTGGGCGAGGTCTGGTCGCTGGCCAGCGCCGGCCGGGCGCACGACGGGGGGCCGTACGGCGTCGCCGACGGCCCGGGCCAGTGGTACCGGCTGCTGACCGCCACCTTCCTGCACCTGGAGTGGTGGCACATCGGGCTGAACATGCTGGTGCTGCTGTGGCTCGGCCCCCCGCTGGAGGAGGCGCTCGGGCGGCTGCGCTTCCTGGCCCTCTACCTGCTCGCCGGGCTGGGCGGCAGCACCTTCGCCTTCCTGGTGGCGGGGGACTGGATGAACTCGGTGGGGGCCTCCGGGGCGGTCTTCGGCCTGATCTCCGCCACGATCCTGATGCAGCTGCGGGACCGGGGCCCGGTCGCCCCGGCGGTGGCCTTCCTGGTCTTCAACCTGGTGGTGACCTTCGCCCGCCCGAACATCGACTGGCGGGCGCACATCGGCGGCCTGGTGGTCGGCGGCCTGGTCGCCTTCGGCCTGATGTACGCCCCGCGCGAGCGGCGCGCCCTGGTCCAGTGGCTGACGCTGGCCGGCGCGGTGGCCGTGGAGGCGACGCTGCTGCTGATCGGGATGGCCCTGTACGGCGCGTGACGCCCCGGACATTTGTCCACAGCGGGTGCGGAGTTGTGCACAGGCCGTGCGGTGGCCGGGCTGTGGACTGTTGTTCTACGCGTGTCCTGCTGTGCGGTTCGTCCGCGTCCCGGGAGTTGTGCACAGCTGTGGACGGTGTCGCGGCACAGAGTTATCCACAGGCTGTGGGGACTTTTCCCCAGTGTGGATAACCATGTGGATAAGCCCGACCGTCCGATGGTGGGACCGTCCGATGATGGGCGTGCCGATGGCACCGCGACCGGTCGCGGGCACGGCTGACCGCCACTCCGGGACCGGGGTCCGAAGCGGCGGTCAGGACTCGGGATCGAGCCTCAGGACGCGCGGAGCGTCACTTCCACTGGGTGGAGACGCCGAACCCGGCCGCGATGAAGCCGAAGCCGACCAGGATGTTCCAGTTCCGCCAGCTCTCCACCGGGTAGCTGCCGCTGGTCACGTAGTAGGTGACGATCCACACCAGGCCGATCAGGAACAGTGCCAGCATCAGCGGTGCGACCCAACTACGGCCCGAGCTGATCTTCACCGCGGTCGCAGCCGGCGGGGTGTAGTCGGACTTCTTGCGGAGTCGAGACTTCGGCACGAGGAGCTCTCCTGTCGATGCGCTGTGAGACCGCGCAGGGGTGCAGCGGGCGAGACGCCGACGGACGGTCGAGGAGAGGGCTCTGGGACCACTCCCACGCCTGCCACCGGCGTCCGTTAGCGTAGTGGCTCGGCGGGTCTCAAGGAGATAAGGGTACGGTGACTAATTTGTCGATTCCCCCCGGGAAGGCCGTCACCCCCCGTTCCGGCACCCGAATTGTCGGACGTGCCCTGACCTGCACCGTGTTCGCGCTCGCCGGTCTGCTCTTCTACATCAGCGCGCAGACCGCCCGCGGCACCGATCTGCGGACCGACAACTCGCTGCTGAGCCTCGGCGACGTCATCCGCCAGCGCAGCGGGCAGAACCAGCAGGCGCAGTCCCAGCTGGCCGACCTCCAGTCCCGGGCGCAGGAGCTCACCGAGCAGCAGGGCCACGACCCCGCCGACTCGGCCCGGCTGGACGGCCTGCGGCTCGGCGCGGCCCTGGAGCCGCTCCAGGGCGGCGGGTTGACCGTCACCCTCAACGACGCCCCGCCGAACGCCACCGCGCGCATCCCCGGGGTCCCGGAGCCCGGCGTCAACGACCTGGTCATCCACCAGCAGGACATCCAGGCCGTGGTCAACGCGCTGTGGCGGGGCGGCGCGGCCGGCGTCCAGGTGATGGACCAGCGGCTGATCTCCACCAGCGCCGTCCGCTGCGTCGGCAACACCCTGCTGCTCCAGGGCCGGGTCTACTCCCCGCCGTACGTGGTCAAGGCGGTGGGCCGGACCGACGCCCTGCGGTCGGCCGTCGAGGGGGACCCGACGATCCGCAACTACCTGCAGTACGTCCAGGCGTACGGCCTGGGCTGGAAGGTCCAGGAGAGCGGGGACCTCACGCTGCCCGGGTACTCCGGCACGACCGAGCTCCGGTCCGCGGGCGGCCAGCCGTAGCGCGGCGGCAGTAGGGGTGGACCGGCCTCACGGCCGTGGATACCGGGTCTACTCTTGAGCCCAGTCCGCTACCTAGAGGGAGCACCATGTACGGCTTCATCTGGCGTCACCTCCCGGGGAACGCCCTGGTCAAGGCCGTCATCTCGGTGCTCCTGATCCTGGGGATCGTCTACCTCCTCTTCACCTACGTCTTCCCGTGGGCGGAACCGCTGCTCCCCTTCGGCGACGTCACAGTGGACGGCGGCGACGGCGCCCCGGCCGGCTGACCCGGCCGGCCCGGAACTTCCCCCCAGTACCGCATCCCACGGAGAGCACGCGCGCATGACCACCCAGTCGACCCCGCCCCGCATCCTGGTCGTGGACAACTACGACAGCTTCGTGTTCAACCTGGTCCAGTACCTGTACCAGCTCGGCGCCACCTGCGAGGTGGTGCGCAACGACGAGGTGACCGTCGAGCACGCCGTCCGCCGGGCGGGGGAGGAGGGCTTCGACGGGGTGCTGCTCTCCCCCGGGCCCGGGTCGCCCGAGGAGGCCGGGGTCTGCATCGCGATGGTGCACCACTGCGCGGCGATCGGGCTGCCGGTGTTCGGCGTCTGCCTGGGCCTCCAGTCGATCGCGGTGGCGTACGGCGCGGTGGTCGGCCGGGCGCCCGAACTGCTGCACGGCAAGACCTCGCCGGTCGAGCACGAGGACGGCGGGGTGTTCGAGGGCCTGCCCTCGCCGCTGACCGCGACCCGCTACCACTCGCTGGCCGTCGACCCGGCCACCGTGCCGGACGAGCTGGTGGTCACCGCCCGGACCGGCAGCGGCGTGATCATGGGTCTGCGCCACCGTGAACTGCCGGTCGAGGGCGTGCAGTTCCACCCCGAGTCGGTGCTGACCGAGGGCGGGCACCGGATGCTCGCCAACTGGCTGGCGGAGTGCGGCTTCCCGCAGGCCGTGGACCGGTCGGCCGGGCTCGCCCCGGTGATCGGCCGGGGCTGAGCCGCGTGACCGCGGTACGTCCGGAGGGGCGTTACCAGTCGGAGCCGGGCCCGTACGGCGGCCCGCCGCAGTACGCCGGCGGCCCGTACCAGGGCGCGGAGCCCGGTGCCCCGCAGTACGGCGCCCCGCAGTACGGCGGGGCCGTGCAGGCCCGGCCGTACCCGGGGGAGCCGGCCGCTCCGGGCACACCCGAGGACGGCTGGGGCGTCTACGAGCAGGCCGAGCGGCCCGTCGAGGGCGGGCCCGAGTACCCCTGGCTGCCCGACCAGACCCTCCAACTGCGGCTGCCCGTCGAGGGCGGCGAGCCGACGGTCGAGCCCGTCGCGCCCACCGGCGGCCGGGCCGAGCGCCGTCGGGCCGCCCAGGGCCGGACCGCCGTCCGCACCGGCGGCGGCCGGCGCCGCGCCAAGGGCCGGGGAGCCGCGGGGCCCCGCCCCAAGGAGTCCGCGGTCGTGGTGGCCGCCCGCCTCGTCGGCGAGCTGTGCATCACCCTCGGCGCGGTGATGCTGCTGTTCGTCGCCTACCAGCTCTGGTGGACCAACGTGCAGGCCGACGCGGCCGCCAACAGCGCCCGGGACCAGCTGGAGCAGCAGTTCGACGCCCAGCCGCCCGGTGCGGGGCAGCCCGCCGCCGACCCGAACAAGCCCGAGGCGTTCGCGCCCGGCAAGGGCTTCGCCATCGTCTACCTGCCCAAGCTGGGGTTGAAGTTCCCGATCGCCGAGGGCACCGACAAGGCGGCGGTGCTCGACAAGGGCCTGGTCGGCCACTACCCCGGTACCGGGATGCCGGGCGACCAGGCGGGCAACTTCGCGCTGGCCGCGCACCGCAACACCCACGGCGAGCCGTTCCGGTACATCAACGAGCTGGGCAAGGGCGACAAGGTCGTGGTGGAGACCGCGACCGGGTACTACACGTACGAGATCACCGGGGGGATCCCGCAGACCTCCCCCAGCAACGTGAGCGTGATCAAGCCGGTGCCGAACGGCTCCGGGTACGCCGGGCCGGGCCGCTACATCACGCTGACCACCTGCACCCCGGAGTTCACCTCCAAGTTCCGCCTCATTGTCTTTGGCAAGATGATCGAGGAGCGGCCGCGCAGTCAGGGCAAACCGGCCGCGATCACGGGCGGATAGCCGCCCGGTACCGGTTTCGGAGGGGGAGCACCGCAGATGCAGGACGACGGGACCACGCGGCCGGCCGGTACGGCGGAGGAGGCCTTCCCCCCGCCCGGACGGGAGGGCCGCAAGGGCCGTGGCCGGGCACTGGCCGCGCTCGGGGTGTTCGGCGAGCTGCTGATCACCCTGGGCCTGGTGCTCGGCCTGTTCGTGGCCTACTCGCTCTGGTGGACCAACGTGCAGGCGGACGCCTCCGCCGCGCACGCCGCGGACCGGCTGCGCGGCTCCTGGGCGGCCGGTCCGACCGCCGGCCCGCCGGGCGGGAGCGGCACGGCGCCCGCGCCCGCCGCGGTGCCCGCGATCGGGGACGACGTGGGCTTCCTGCACGTCCCGGCGATGGGCCGGGACTTCCAGGTGCTGATCCGGATGGGCACCTCCACCGCCGTCCTGGACGAGGGCGTGGCGGGCGTCTACGAGCAGCCCTACAAGTCCGCGATGCCCTGGGACGAGACGGGCAACTTCGCGCTGGCCGCCCACCGGGACGGCCACGGTGCCAAGTTCCACGACCTGGACGCCGTCCAGCGGGGCGCCGCGATCGTGGTGGAGACCAAGGACAAGTGGTACGTCTACAAGGTCGACAACACCCTGCCGGAGACCTCCAAGTACGACACCGGCATCGTCGCGCCCGTCCCGGTGAGTTCCGGGTACGCCGGCCCCGGCCGGTACATCACCCTGACCACCTGCACGCCGGTGTACACCTCGCGCTACCGGATGGCCGTCTGGGGCAGCCTGGTCCGGGTGGACCCCATGGACGCCAAGCGCACCCCGCCGCCGGAGCTGCGCTGATCCGAGGGCTCGGCCGAACGCAACGCCGAACGCAAGGCCGGAACGGAACGCCGGAACGGAACGCCCGAGGGCCCGTCGCGATCTCCGCGACGGGCCCTCGGGCGTTCTCACCGCTCCCGCTCCCCGGCGTCAGAACCAGGGGAAGAGGGGCGGCTTAGTTGTTGCCCCCTTTGCCGGGGGGTGTGGTGTTGGGGTCCCCCCCTTTGGCCGGATCGGCCGGGCGGGTGATCAGCTGCACCTGGGTGTTCGGGTCCACCTGGCTGCCGGCGCCCGGGTTG
Organism: Kitasatospora sp. NPDC059827; assembly: GCF_042731675.1. Lineage (NCBI taxonomy): Bacteria > Bacillati > Actinomycetota > Actinomycetes > Kitasatosporales > Streptomycetaceae > Kitasatospora > Kitasatospora sp. NPDC059827. The sequence goes on from NZ_JBHWIV010000026.1 coordinate 28,944, forward strand.
CTCTGCACCACGACCGCGTTCGGGTCCTGCGGACCGGCGATCACGGTGTAGGTCAGGCCGAGCTTCGCCAGCTTGTCGCCGGCGTCCGAGAGCTTGACGTTCTGCAGCGGCGGGATCTGCGGCTTGTCCGGCGCCTTGAAGATCGTCAGGATGATCTTGGTGTTGGCCGGGACCTTGGTGTTGGCCGGGACCGACTGCTGGGCCACGGTGTTGGCCTTGGTCGGGTCGTTGGTGGTCGTGGTCTTCGAGGCGTCCACCTGGAAGCCGGCCGCCTGCAGCGTGTTCGTCGCGTCGTCCTTCTGCGCGCCGACCACGTTCGGGACGGTCTGCTTGGTCTTGCCCTGGGAGACCGTGAGCTTGACCGGGGCGCTCGGGTCCGCGGAGGCGCCGGCCGGGGGGTCCTGGGAGAGCACGGTGTCCTGCGGCGCGGTGTCGTCGTCCTTGTAGTCCGGCGTGGCGATGTTGGTGAAGCCGGCCGCCGTCAGGGCCTGCATCGCCTGGTCCTTGGTCTTGCCGGTCACGGTCGGCATCTGGGCCTTGGCCGGACCGGAGGAGACCTGGACGGTGAGGTGGGCGTCCTCGGCGACCGAGGTGCCCGCCGTCGGGGTCTGGGTGCAGACCTGGTCCTTCTTGACGTTGGTGTCCGGGCAGGCGATCTTGTCGCCCTCGGTGACCACCAGCTTGGAGCCGGCCGCGGCCGCGGCGGTCCTGGCGTCCGCCAGGCTCTTGCCGACCAGGTTCGGCGCCGTGACCTTCGGGGCGTCCTTGGTGCCCTTGTCGCTGAACATCGCCTGGGCCACGAAGAAGGTGCCGACCAGGACCAGCACGGCGGCCACCGCCAGGACGATCCAGGAGGTGTTGCTCTTCTTCTGCCGGTCGTCGCCGCGCCGGCCGCCCCGGCCGTAGCCGTCGTCGTAGCCGTCGTGGCCGCCCGCGCCACCGGCGGAGGTCTGGCCGTAGCCGTCGTCCTGGTAGCCGGAGGCCTGCGGCAGCATGGTGGTCGGGCCGCCGGGCTGCTGCGGCAGCACGTTGGTCTGGCCGTACGGGTCGTGCTGCTGCGGGTAGCCGTTCTGGTCGTAGCCGTACCCGGCGGCGCCCATGCCGTAGGCGGCCTGCTGGGCGGCAGCGACCGGGAGGCCGTCGAGGAAGCGCTCGATGTCGTCGCGCATCTCGTCGGCGCTCTGGTACCGGTAGTCGCGCTCCTTGGCGAGCGCCTTGAGCACGATCGCGTCGATCTCCGGCCGCACCTCGGGGTCGAAGACCGACGGCGGCTGCGGCTCCTCCCGGACGTGCTGGTAGGCCACCGCGACCGGGGAGTCGCCGACGAACGGCGGCCGGACGGTCAGCAGCTCGTAGAGCAGGCAGCCGGTGGAGTAGAGGTCGGAGCGGGCGTCGACCTGCTCGCCCTTGGCCTGCTCGGGGGAGAGGTACTGGGCGGTGCCGATCACGGCCGAGGTCTGGGTCATGGTCATCCCGGCGTCGCCCATCGCGCGGGCGATGCCGAAGTCCATGACCTTGACGTTGCCCTGCCGGGTCAGCATCACGTTGGCCGGCTTGATGTCGCGGTGCACGATCCCGGCCCGGTGCGAGTACTCGAGGGCCTGGAGGATGCCGATGGTCATCTCCAGCGCCCGCTCGGGCAGCAGCCGGCGGCCGGAGTGCAGCAGCTCGCGCAGCGTGGACCCCTCGACGTACTCCATCACGATGTACGGGATGGAGATCCCGTCGATGTAGTCCTCGCCGGTGTCGTACACGGCGACGATCGCGGGGTGGTTCAGGGACGCCGCCGACTGTGCCTCGCGGCGGAAACGGGCCTGGAACGACGGATCCCGCGCCATGTCGGCCCGGAGCGTCTTCACTGCGACGGAACGGCCGAGCCGGGTGTCATGGCCGAGGTACACCTCGGCCATGCCGCCGCGTCCGAGGACGCCGCCGAGCTCGTACCTGCCGCCGAGGCGACGAGGCTCTTCCATAGTTCCGACCCTCTCCTTCACCCGCCGGTGAGGTTGTGACGTAGATGTCCCCGCACGCTCTGGGTGACGCCGCGCGGGCCGAGACCGGTTCTCCGGCCGGGCCGTGCACCGCCTCGCGGGCGGCAACGGGCACACCCGCTGCTGGCGGATACGCTACCGGTCGCACCGCACCGGACCGGAGTCAGCCGTCGGCCGATATCAGACCGGTATCCGGACGGGGGTGCCGATCGTGACTTTCGCCTCACCGTCGCTCTACTTGCCGAGCGCGGCCTGCATCACCGCCTTGGCGATCGGGGCCGCGAGGCGGCCGCCGCTGATGCCGTCGCGGTTCTGGGAGCCGTCCTCGACCACCACCGCGACCGCGACCGACTGGCCGTCCGAGGTCTTGGCCCAGGAGGTGAACCAGGCGAACGGCAGGCCGGCGTTGTCCTCGCCGTGCTGGGCGGTGCCGGTCTTGCCGCCGACCTGGAGGCCGGGGATCTTGGCGTTGGTGCCGGTGCCGTTCTCGACCACCGAGACCATCAGGTCCTGCATCTTCTGCGCGGTGGCCGGGCTCATCGCCTGGGAGAACTGCTTCTCGGTGTGCTTGGAGATGGTGGTCAGCGAGGCCGAGCGCTCCTGGTCGACCAGGTACGGCTGCATCAGGCTGCCGTTGTTGGCGATCGCCGCGGAGACCATGGCCATCTGCAGCGGGGTGGCGCGGGTGTCGTGCTGGCCGATCGAGTCCTGGGCGGTGCCGTCCAGGCTGGGGCTGTCCGGGAAGATGCTCTTCTCCGAGCGGACCGGGGTGTCCACCGTGCTGTTGAAGCCGAACTTCTCGGCCTGCGCCCGCATCTTGTCCTTGCCGAGGTCGGCGCCCATCTTGGCGAAGACCGTGTTGCAGGACTGGTCCATCCCGGACTCGATGGTGGCGTTCTCGCAGCGCTCGTTGGGGCTCTCGTTCTTGAGCACCGTCTGGGTGTTGGGCAGGGTGTACGGGTCCGGCGTCTTCGTGGTGTCGTTGACGCCCTGGTAGAGGCCGTTCTCGAACGCGGCGGTGGCGGTGACCAGCTTGAAGGTCGAGCCGGGCGGGTAGGTCTCGCGCAGCGCCCGGTTGAGCATCGGCTTGTTCGGGTCCGCGTTGAGGTCCTGCCAGGACTTGGTGTCGCCGCTCTCGCCGCCGGCGAAGGTGCCCGGGTCGTAGGACGGGGTGGAGACCAGGGCCAGGATCGCACCGGTCTTCGGGTCGAGCGCGACCACCGCGCCCTTCTTGTCGCCCAGGCCGTCGAAGGCGGCCTTCTGCACCTTGGCGTTGATCGTCGTGACGACGTCGCCGCCGCGCTTCTGCTCGCCGGTCAGCATGTCCAGGGTGTTGCGGAAGAACAGCCGGTCGTCGGTGCCCGAGAGGATGCCGTCCTCCAGGTTCTCCAGCCCGCTGGAGCCGTAGGCCTGCGAGGAGTAGCCGGTGACCGGCGCGTACATCGCGCCGTCCTTCCAGGAGCGCTTGTACTTGTAGCGCAGGCCGTTCACGAAGTCGGAGTTGGTGACCGGCTGGCCGCTGACGATGATGTTGCCGCGCGGGTGGGCGTAGCGGTCGTACAGCTGGCGCTTGTTGTTCTTGTTGGAGGCCAGCGCGTCGGCCTGGACGCCCTGCACCCAGTTGGTGCGCACCATCAGCGCCAGGATCAGCACCAGGCAGAAGATCGAGACCCGTCGGATCGGCTTGTTCATCGGGCGGGTCCTCCCTGGCCCTCGGGGACCGGGGCCGGTTCGACCCCGGGACGTCGGGCGCTGTCGCTGATCTTGAGCAGGATCGCGACCAGCGCCCAGTTGGCGACCACGGACGAACCGCCCTGTGCGAGGAACGGCATGGTCATACCGGTCAGTGGGATCAGCCCGGTGACCCCGCCGGCCACCACGAAGACCTGCAGCGCCATCGCCGAGGCGAGCCCGACGGCGAACAGCTTGCCGAAGGGGTCGCGGGCGGCGAGGGCGGTGCGCAGGCCGCGCTGCACCAGCAGGGCGTACAGCAGGAAGATCGCCATCAGGCCGGTCAGTCCGAGCTCCTCGCCGAAGGAGCCCAGGATGAAGTCGCTCTTGGCGGCGAAGTTGATCAGCCAGGAGCGGCCCTGGCCGAGGCCGGAGCCGGTCACCCCGCCGGAGCCGAGCGCCATCAGCGACTGGCCGATCTGCTCGGTGGCGCCCTTGGGCGGGGTCGGCGCGAAGGCGGCCATCGGGTCGAGCCAGGCGTCGATGCGGACCTTGACGTGGCTGGTGGTCATGGCCACCGCGACCGCGCCGCCGACCGACATCAGCAGGCCGAACAGGATCCAGCTGGTCCGCTCGGTGGCGACGTAGAGCATCACCACGAACAGGCCGAAGAACAGGAAGGACGTGCCGAGGTCGTTCTCGAAGACCAGGATCAGCAGGCTGAGCAGCCAGATCACGACGATCGGGCCGAGGTCGCGGCCGCGCGGCAGGTACAGGCCCATGAAGCGGCGGCTGGCCAGCGCCAGGGCGTCCCGCTTGACCATCAGGTAGCCGGCGAAGAACACGGTCAGGACGATCTTGGCGAACTCGCCGGGCTGGATGGAGAAGCTGCCCATCCGGATCCAGATCTTCGCGCCGAAGTCCTCCGCCCGGGCCGGGAAGAAGGCCGGCGCGGCCAGCAGCACCAGCGCCACCACCATCGAGATGTAGGTGTAGCGCTGCAGCACCCGGTGGTCCTTCAGGAAGACCATCACACCGATGAACAGGGTGACCCCGAGGGCCGACCACATCAACTGGTTGCGGGCCGCCGGGAAGTTGCCGCTGAGCAGGTGGCCCGCCTTGTCCAGGCGCCAGATCATCACCACGCCCAGCCCGTTCAGCAGGGTGGCGATCGGCAGCATCAGCGGGTCCGCGTACGGCGCGAAGCGGCGCACCAGCAGGTGCGCGACCAGGGCCAGCGAGCCCATCCCGAGGCCGTAGCCGAGCATCCCGGTCGGGAGCCGGGAGTCCATCGCCAGGCCCACGTTGGCGTACGCCAGGATCGGCAGCAGCACGGCGAAGACCAGCAGGGCCAGTTCGGTGTTGCGGCGGTTCGGTGCGCCCTGGAGCGAGATGGTGGTGTTGCCGCGGCGTCGCGGCACGACACGCCCGCCCGCCGCCCGGCGTCGGGAGCCGGTGCGGGCGGTGTCGCCGCTCAGGTCGTAGCTGCTCACGTGGTGACCGCTCCCTGACGGCCGGCGGGCCCGTTCCGGGCGGACCTATGTCGGATCAAGGACGTCACGGCTTCGGGCAGGCTTCGGCCCGGCTGCGCTCGTCGTCGGACAGTGCGGGTTGCTGGGGCGGCTGGGCCTGCTCGCTCGGGGCGGCCGCCGGGGGGGTGGCGTTCGGCGTCGGGGCGGCGGTGCCGGGGGCGGACGGGGTCGTCGTCGCGGACGGCGCGGCCGCGCCCGGGGAGCGGGGCTTCTCCCGCTCGCCGGGGGTGGTCGGGGTGGCGGCCACGAACGCGGTCCTGGTGGCCGTGGTGCCCTGGGTGCCCTGCGGGGCGGCGGTGTTCGCGGTGGCGGCCTTCTGGCACAGCTTGGCCCAGTCCACCAGGGTGCCCATGGTCTTCTGGGCGTCCGACAGGCTGCCGACCGAGATGGTCCGGTTCACCTGGGCGCGCTGGTCCTGCGGCAGCCACTTCAACGGCGCGTCGCTGTGCGACTCGTGCACCGAGGACAGGCTCAGCCCGGCCAGGTTCTGGTTGACGCCCTGGTAGATGGCGACGTGGTCGCCGTCCTCGCCGATGTAGTACTGGTCCTGGGTCCACTGGTAGCCGAAGTACCCGGCGCCGCCGAGCAGGCCGAGCGTGACCAGGACGGCCAGCGGGACGGTCAGGCCCCGGCGCTTGCGCCTGGAGGGCTGCTCCCCGTCGAACTCCTCGGTGCCGTACACCGAGGGCTCGGCCGGGTAGCCGTAGCCGCCGTCGCCCTCGTAGCCCTCGGCGGGGCCGAAGCCGTTCCCGGCCGCGTCGTAGCCCTCGGCCGGACCGAAGGCGCCCTGCGGGCCGCGGCCCAGGCCGGCGGCGCGGCCGGCCGGGGTGTCCGCGATCGAGCGGTCGGCGGCGGTCGAGGACGGCGGGGTCTCGGCGACCGCGCCGACGACCACCGGGACGTCGTTGAACTGGCCGCTCATGGTGTCCGTGGCGCCGACGTCGATGACGTCCGCCACGATGCAGGTGATGTTGTCCGGACCGCCGCCGCGCAGCGCGAGCTGGATCAGCTCCTGCACGGTCTGCTCGGGCGAGTAGTAGCTGCCCAGGGTGTCCTGGAGGGTCTGGTGGCTGACCGGGCCGGAGAGGCCGTCCGAGCAGATCAGGTAGCGGTCGCCGGCCCGGACCTCGCGGATCGAGAGGTCCGGCTCGACCTGGCCGCGGCCGTCCAGGGCCCGCATCAGCAGCGAGCGCTGCGGGTGGGTCTCGGCCTCCTCGGGCGTGATCCGGCCCTCGTCGACCAGGCGCTGCACCCAGGTGTGGTCCTGGGTGATCTGCACCAGCGAGCCGTCGCGCAGCAGGTAGGCGCGGGAGTCGCCGACGTGCACCAGGCCCATCCGCTGGCCGGTCCAGAGCATGGCCGTCAGGGTGCAGCCCATGCCCTCCAGCTGCGGGTCCTCCTCGACCATCTGCCGGAGCCGGTCGTTGGCGCCCTGGACGGCGTCGCCCAGCAGGGTCAGCAGGTCCGCGCCCGGCACGTCCTCGTCCAGCCGGACGATCGAGCCGAGCACCTCGGAGGAAGCGACCTCGCCGGCCGCGGCGCCGCCCATGCCGTCGGCCACGGCCAGCAGCCGCGGCCCGGCGTAGCCGGAGTCCTCGTTCCCCTCCCGGATCAGTCCCTTGTGGGAGCCGGCGGCGAAGCGCAGCACCAGGGTCATGCGACCTGTGCCCCCCTCTGGGTCTTGGACGGGATGCTGTCCCTCATGCGCTACTACTTCCGCAGTTCGATGACGGTCCTGCCGATACGGATCGGCGTGCCCGGCTGGAGCGGAGTGGGCGCGGTCAGGCGCTGCCGGTCCAGATAGGTGCCGTTGGTGGAGCCTAGATCCTCGACCGTCCACTGCCCAGTCTGATCCGGATAGATCCTGGCATGCCGGGAGGACGCGTAGTCGTCGTCCAGCACGATGGTCGAGTCGTGCGCCCGGCCCAGCGTGATGGTCTGGCCCTGGAGGGCGACGGTCGTCCCGGCGAGCGAGCCCTGGACGACCACCAGCTGGGTCGGGGCGCCGCGGCGGCGGCCGCCGCCGCCCTGGGTCTGGGCCGCCGGGGCGCTGGTGCCGGGGGCGGGGGCCGCGGGACGTCCGGGTGCCGTGGTGGTCGCCGCGGCGGCGCCGGACGCGGTGGCGGGCCCGCCACCGCGACGGGAGCTGCGGGGGTTCACCTTGGTGCCGAACAGGTCGCTGCGGATCACCTGGATCGCGACGATGACGAACAGCCACAGCACGGCCAGGAAGCCCAGCCGCATGACCGTGAGGGTCAGTTCTGACATGGCCGTCCCGCCAGTCGGTGAGCGAGGCGCGCGAACAACTCGGACACTACCCTTCGACCTGCCGGTAGACGATGGTGGTGGAGCCCACGACGATTCGGGAGCCGTCGCGGAGCGTAGCGCGCTGGGTGTGCTGCCCGTCCACCACGATGCCGTTGGTGGAGCCCAGGTCGAGGACCATCGAAGGGGTGCCCGGGCGGATCTCGGCGTGCTTGCGGGAGACCCCGGGGTCGTCGATCCGGACGTCCGCCTCGGTCGAGCGGCCGAGGACGCAGGCCGCGCCGGTGATCTGGTGGCGGGCGCCGTTCACCTCGATCCAGCGGCGGACCGAGGTGCCGTGGCCGGCTCCGGGGAAGGCGCGGACGTTGCCGCCGGCCGGAGGGCCCGGGGGCATCGCGGGGGGTGCGGCCGGCGGCGGGGGCGCGCTGTACTGCCCGGCGCCGCCCTGCTGCCACGGTGCGCCGGGGGCCGGTGCGGCCGGCTGGCGGTCGTAGCCGGGCTGCTGCGGGGCGAACTGCTGGGGTTCCTCGGAGGCCAGGGTGCGGCTGCGCACCCGGTAGAGGCCGGTGTCGAGGTCGTCGGCCTTCTCCAGGTTCACCTGGAGCGGGCCCATGAAGGAGTACCGCTGGGCCTCGGCGTACTCGCGGACCATGCCGGCCAGCTCGGCGCCGAGCTGCCCCGAGTAGGGGCTGAGCCGCTCGTGGTCGTGCGGGCTGAGCTCGACGATGAAGTCGTTCGGCACGACAGTGCGGTCGCGGTTCCAGATGCTCGCGTTGTTGTCGCACTCGCGCTGCAGAGCGCCGGCGATCTCCACGGGCTGGACCTCGGACTTGAACACCTTGGCGAAGGTGCCGTTGACGAGACCCTCCAGCCGCTGCTCGAACTTCTTCATCATCCCCATGGGGCACCCCCTTCCAGGGTTCGTTCGCCTGCCTGCCGACCGGGGTCCGCCGCGGAGGTGTCCTCGGGGGAGTCGGTCGTGCCTACTTGCGGTACTTCCGTACTGATCGTATCCACGCCGGGCCCTTCCGTACGGTTCCCGGACCGCGTGGTGCCGGGGGGTGGGCTCGGACACACAGGGTGACGCATTCCGGGTACGGCACGCCAGGTCTGCCCGTCGGAGCGGTGCACCGCGCTTCGCCCGTCCGTTCGTCGCGCGGCCGTTCGGACGTGGTCGGTCTCCCCGGGAAACGGATTCGGAGCAGCCCCCCAGGTCGTGCTACTGTTTTCCACGTCGGAAGGGCCGCCCGAAAGGGAGCCGGACCGGGGAAACGCGAAGACCACATGGTACCGAGCGGCTCCGCGGAACGGACGGCAGTGAAGACGACACCCATGCGCGGGTGGCGGAATAGGCAGACGCGCTGGATTCAGGTTCCAGTGCCCGAAAGGGCGTGGGGGTTCAACTCCCCCCTCGCGCACAGCGAAGCCCCGCAGATCTTCGGATCTGCGGGGCTTTCTCGTTGTCCCGCGCCGTCGGCCCGCCCCGTCGGACCGGCCCCGGAGGGCCGGGGCCGGTGGGTCAGGCCTGGCCGGCCGGGAGGTCGGCGCGGACCTCGAAGCCGCCGTCCTGGGTCGGACCGGCGGTGAGGGTGCCGCCCAGCAGCTGGGCGCGCTCGCGCAGCCCGACCAGGCCGTGGCCGCCGCCCGGCAGGGTCTCGGCCGGGCGGACCGGCGGCGCCTCGTTGCGGACCTCGACCCGCAGCCGGCGGCCCTTCGCCCGGACCCGCACGTGCACCACCGCCTCCGGGGCGTACTTGGTGATGTTGGTGAGCGCCTCCTGGACGGTGCGGTAGGCGGCCCGTTCGACCGCCTCCGGCCACGGGCGGTCACCGGGGTTCAGCTCGGAGTCGGCGGCCAGCCCGCTCTCCGCGATCAGCCGGGGCAGGTCGGCCAGCCGGGGCTGCGGGGCGAGCGGGGCGTCCGGGCGGGGGCCGCCGGTGCTGCGCAGCACCCCGACCATCTGGCGCAGCTCCTCCAGGGTCCGGACGGACAGTTCGCGGATGGTGCGGGCGGTGGTCGCGGCGGCCGGGTCGGTGGTGCTCACCTGGAGCGCGCCGGCCTGGATGCTGATCAGGCTGACCTGGTGCGAGACCACGTCGTGCATCTCCCGGGCCAGCCGGCCGCGCTCGCTGATCAGCACCCGTTCGGCGAGCAGCCGGCTCTCCCGCTCCTGGCCGCGGGTCAGTTCGTCCAGCCGGGCGGCCAGCTCCCGCCGGGTGCGGGAGAGCAGTCCGGTGGCGGCCGGGCCGGCGGAGAGCATCACGGCCTGGATGGCGTCCAGGGCGGTGTTCCGGCTGAGCTCGACGAGCGGGTTCGGCAGCGGCCAGTGGAAGAAGTCGACCAGGGTGAACAGGGCCGCGCAGGGGAACAGCACCGCGGCCCTGGGGCGCTCGGTGGCGACCGTGTAGACGGCGGTGATCGGGGCCAGCCAGATCGCCTCCACCCAGGTGCCGGGCATGGTGAGCAGCAGCACCGTCACCGGGAAGCGACGCCGCCAGAACAGCGCCACGGCGGCCAGCACGGAGAGCGTCACCTGCCACCAGGTGGAGTCCCGGGACACCAGGGCGGCGTCCATCAGGGAGTACAGGACGGGCAGCAGCACCATCGGCCAGGGGGCGGTGCACCAGGCCGGCAGCCGTCGGGACGGCAGCTGGTCGGCGGCCGTCATGCCCCGTCGCCGGGCTTGGGCCGCACCAGGCCGGCCCGGTGGGCGAGCACGGCGGCCTGCACCCGGTTGGCGGCGCCGAGCTTGCCGAGGATCGCGCTGATGTGGTCCTTGACCGTGCCGGTGCCGAGGAAGAGCCGGTCGGCGATCTCGGCGTTGGACAGGCCCTCGCCGAGCAGGGCGAGCACGTCCAGCTCGCGGCCGGTCAGGGTGCGGGCCAGCGCGGTGGCCTCGGCGTCCGGGCCGCCGCCGTCCACGTAGCCGCCGATCACGGTGCGGGTGACGGTCGGGGAGAGGATGTTGCCGCCCGCGGCGAGCACCCGGACGGCGTGCACCAGCTGCTCGGGGGCGGTGTCCTTGAGCAGGAACCCGGTCGCGCCGGCCCGCAGCGCGGTGCCGATGTACTCGTCGGTGTCGAAGGTGGTGAGCATCGCGACGGCCGGCGGGTCGGGCAGGGCGCGCAGGCGGCGCAGCACCGAGATGCCGTCGAGGTCGGGCATCCGGATGTCGAGCAGCACCACGTGCGGGCGCAGGCGCTGGACGTGCTCCTCGGCCTGTCCGCCGGAGCAGTCGCCGACCACCTCCAGGTCGGGGGCGGAACCGACGATCAGGCCGAGGCCGGAGCGGACCAGGATCTCGTCGTCGACGATCAGCACGCGGGTGGTGGTGATGGGGGGCCTCCTCGGTTCGGGCGGCCGGGTTCGGTCGGTCCGCGGGGGTCGCTTTTGAGAGTAGGGGTAGCCGGGGCGGGGTGCCGAACCCATGGGGGGTAAGAACCCCCGCCGTTCGGCGGGGGTGGGAATCCGCTACCCGGTTCACGCAATTTTCAGGAATGGTGCGGAACCATGGAGTTGGCTGCCTTTTCCGGCCGGTCGCTCGACGCGGGCGGTCGGTGGGCGGGGGTGGCCGGTCAGCCCGTCGGGCCCGTGCCGGCGCCCGGCGCCGGGCCGCGTGCGGATGCGCCCCACCATCTGATCGTTTGGAATTGAGCTGTGTCGTCCACTGTGAAGTCGGAGCCGTCCGCCACCTCCGCCGAGCCCCGGCCCGCCGGACCGCTCGACCGCTGGCGCCCGCGGGCCGCGGCCGCCTCGGTCTGGTACCTCCGACTGCTGGCGCTGCTGAACGTGGCGACCGTGCTGCTGGTGCCCTGGGGGAACCAGGTCAACGAGCACAACGAGGGCGAGTACTTCACCCCGTACCTGATGACCTCCGGCCTGGCGGCCGCGGTGCTGTCGGTCTTCCTGGCGGTCGCGATGCGGCGGCGCAAGCGGGCCGCGTGGATCTTCAACGCGGCGCTCAGCAGCGTCTTCGCCCTGCTGTACCTGGCGGTCATGGTGCTGCCCGGCGAGCGCTTCAACAAGCACCCGCTCAACTACATCTCCACGGTGCTGACCTGCCTGTTCGTGCTGGCGCTGCTGATCGGGCGCAAGGAGTTCACCTCCAAGGGCGACCGCTCCAACCCGAAGACCGCGGCGGCCACCTTCGTCGGCGGGCTGTTCTTCGGCGGTGCCGTCGGCGCGCTGCTGGTCTGGATCACCAACGAGCTGAACGGGGCCGGCTGGTGGGACCTCTTCCGCTACTCGGTCGGCCGGATGATCACCGTCACCCCGTCCGAGCACCTGCGCTCCGTGATCGCGGCCCCGACCTGGGTGAACGCGGCGATCAACGCGATGGGCGCGGTGCTGTTCCTGCTGGTGCTGTACGTGGCCTTCCGCAGCCCGCGCGGCAAGGAGCTGCTCAACCCCGAGGACGAGGCGAAGCTGCGCGGCCTGCTGGACAAGCAGGGCGAGCGGGACTCGCTCGGCTACTTCGCGCTGCGCCGGGACAAGGCGGTGGTCTTCTCCCCCAGCGGCAAGGCGGCGGTGACCTACCGGGTGATCGGCGGGGTCTCGCTGGCCTCGGGCGACCCGATCGGCGACCCGGAGGCCTGGCCGGGCGCGATCGAGGCCTGGCTGTCCGAGGCCCGCGAGCACGCCTGGGCGCCGGCCGTGATGGGCGCCTCCGAGGAGGCCGGGGTGATCTACGCCCGGCACGGGCTGGACGCGCTGGAGCTGGGCGACGAGGCGATCGTCGAGCTGGACGAGTTCTCGTTGGACGGCCGGGCGATGCGGGTGGTCCGGCAGGCGTACAACCGGGTCAAGCGGGCCGGGTACACCGTGCGGATCCGCCGCCACGAGGACATCTCCGAGGAGGAGATGGCGCAGCTGGTGTCCAAGGCCGACGAGTGGCGCGACGGGGCGACCGAGCGCGGCTTCTCGATGGCGCTGGGCCGGCTCGGCGACCCGGGCGACGGCCGCTGCGTGATGCTGGAGTGCAGTGACGGGGACGGTGAGCTCAAGGCGCTGCTGAGCTTCGTCCCGTGGGGCCCGGACGGGCTCTCGCTGGACCTGATGCGCCGGGCCCGGGACACCGAGAACGGCCTGATGGAGTTCATGGTCATCGAGCTGCTGCAGCGCGCCGAGGAGGTCGGGCTCAAGCGGGTGTCGCTGAACTTCGCGATGTTCCGCTCGGTCTTCGAGCGCGGTTCCAAGCTCGGCGCCGGTCCGGTGCTGCGGCTGTGGCGCTCCGTCCTCGGCTTCTTCTCGCGCTGGTGGCAGATCGAGTCGCTGTACCGCGCGAACGCCAAGTACCGGCCGATCTGGGAACCGCGCTACCTGCTGTTCGAGAAGAGCAGCGAGATCCCGCGGATCGGCATCGCGAGCGCGCGTGCCGAGGGCTTCATCGTCGCGCCGAGCCTGCCCGCCCTGTTCCGGCGCCGGCACGCCGGGCCCGCCGTGGTGGCGCCCCGGGTGCCGGTGGCGGCCCGGGACGGGAAGGGGTAGCCCTCCGTCGGGGGGCGGAGGGGGGCCGGGCGGCCGGGGGCGGAGAAGGCCATCGGTCGTACGGGGGGTCCGGAGGGGGGATTCGTCTCCCTCCTGAGGATGACCTCGATCCCCATCCATGCCGATGTGGATTTGTTAACAGGCTTCTAATGTGGGAGTAGCTGACAAGTTCGGGGATTCGGGAGAAACGGTTGTGATTCACAGGACCCACGCGGGGGGCGTGCGAAAGGGGCTGCTGGCGCGAGCCAGACAGGCCGCTGTCGCAGAGTGGGGGACGTTGTACCTGACGGTCCGCGGCGCGGTGGTGCGCAAGAAGTTCGCCGCCTTCCCGCTGGCCACGGCGGCGACGTTTCTGATCCTGCTGTTCAGCATCGTCCAGCACCTGCCGGGCGGTGAGCGGTTCGTCAACCACATCGGGGTGGTGCGGGCCTCGCTGCCGCTGGAGGTCTCGCTGCTGCGGACCCCGCTGTCGTTGTACGTGCCGGCCCTGGACCTGCCGGTGTGGGGAGCGCTGGCCCAGGTCTTCGTGGTCTTCGCGATCGCCGAGGTCGTGCTCGGCCGGCGGATGACGCTGGTGGTCGCCTACGCGTGCACCCTGGCGGGCACGCTGTTCGCCCGGGTCGGCGTGGCGATGGGGCCGCACCACCTGTTCGGCTTCCCGAAGTGGGTCGCCTTCGTGCGGGACACCGGGCCCTCGGCGGCGGTGGTGGCGCTGGCGATCTGCATCGCGTTCCGCACCCGGGCCTGGTTCACCGCCGCCACGGTGGTGGTGCTGATGGTCGGCGAGGCGGTCGTGCTGCCGAACCTGGCAGGCCTGGAGCACGTGGTCGCGGTGGTCACCGCGCTGCTGATCGCCGTCTCGGTCGAGGTCTTCGGGGACTTCTGGCCGCGGGTGCTGGCCGGGGTCGGCGCCGCCACCTCGGTGGCCACCTCGGCCTCCCGGGAGGTCGCGGCGGAGGCCCGGCGCCGTTCGGCGGGGGCCGTCATCCCCTGAGTGACCCTTCACCTTCCTTGTCGGCCGCGTACGGGGCGTTGCCCGTACGCGGCCGTCATGCGTGCGGGAGGGGCAGCTCGAACCAGACGACCTTGCCCACCGCCTTGCGGGCGGTGCCCCAGTGTTCGGCGAGCTTGGTGACCAGGGTGAGGCCGCGGCCGGTCTCGCCGAGCTGCTCGGCCGGTTCCAGCGAGGGCAGGTTGTGGTTGTCGTCGCTGACCTCGACCAGCAGCTTGTCCACCCGGATCAGCTGGAGCTGCACCCGGTCCCGGGCGACCCGTACGGCGTTCGTGACCAGTTCGCTGACCAGCAGCTCGGTGGTGTCGCTGAGCGCCTCCAGGTGCCAGGCGGCCAGCTGCTCGCGGACCAGGGAACGGGCCCGGCGGACCTCGCGCTGGTCCACGGTGAGATTCCAGGTGGCCACCTCGGACGGGGCGACCCCGTCGAAACGGGCCACCAGCAGGGCGACGTCGTCCTTGCGGTCGTCCGAGTGCAGCCGGCGCAGCACCTCGTCGCAGGCCTGCTCGGGGCTCTGCTGCGGGTCGATCAGGTTGCCGCACAGCGCGGCCAGGCCCGCCCCTATGTCCCCGCCCCGGACCTCGACCAGTCCGTCGGTGCACAGCACCAGCATCGAGCCGTCCGAGACGTCGATGGTCTTGGCGACGAACGGCACCCCGCCGACGCCGATCGGCGCGCCGGCCGGGATCTCCAGCAGTTCCCCGCTGCCGTCCGGGTGCACCAGGACGGGTGGGACGTGGCCGGCGCTGGCCAGCTCGCAGGTCCGGTTGATCGGGTCGTAGACCGCGTACAGGCAGGTGGCGAGGTGGTCGTCGCCGAGCTTCTGGGCCAGGTTGTCCAGATGCCGCAGCAGCTGGCCGGGCGGCAGGTCCAGGGCGGCGAGGGTCTGCATCGCGGTGCGGAAGCGGCCCATCGCGGCGGCCGAGTGGATGCCGTGGCCCATCACGTCGCCGACCACCAGGGCGACCCGGCTGCCGGGCAGCTGGATCGCGTCGAACCAGTCGCCGCCGACCTCGGCCTTCGGATCGCCGGGCAGGTAGCGGTGGGCGATCTGCACCCCGGGGATCTGCGGCGGGCGGGTCGGGATCATCGAGCGCTGGAGGGTGGTGGCGACCCTGGCCTCGGCGCGGTGCAGCCGGGCGTTGTCCAGCGACAGCGCGGCCCGCACCGCCAGTTCCTTGAGGGTGGCGGCGTCGCTCTCGTCGAAGGGGGCGCGGTCCGGCAGCCGGAGCAGCTTGAGGATGCCCAGCACGGTGCCCCGGGCGGACAGCGGGACCACCAGCATCGAGCGG
Source organism: Kitasatospora sp. NPDC059827 (assembly GCF_042731675.1). Lineage (NCBI taxonomy): Bacteria > Bacillati > Actinomycetota > Actinomycetes > Kitasatosporales > Streptomycetaceae > Kitasatospora > Kitasatospora sp. NPDC059827. The sequence continues at coordinate 44,194 of NZ_JBHWIV010000026.1, forward strand.
CCGGAGACCACCGGGGCCAGCCGGGCGCCGCCGAGCGCGATCGCGTAGTCCACCGCGACGTCCGCGCTGACCACCGGGACCAGCACCGGCTGGTTCAGTTGCAGGGCCAGCCCGGGCGGGGTCCGGCGCGGCATGCTGACCAGCGAGCCCTCGGAGAGCACGTGGTCCCAGGCGCCGCCGGTCTGGTTGAAGACCAGGGCGACCCGGCGCAGCATGGTGTCGTCGTCGGGGCGGGAGACCGGTAGCTCGGAGTCCGAGATCAGGCCGTCCACGAGGTCCACGCAGGCGAAGTCGGCGACCCGGGGGACCAGCACCTGGCACAGCTCGTGGGCGGTGAAGCCGAGGTCCAGGGTGGTGCCGACCTTGCCGCCGACCTCGTTCAGCAGGGCCAGCTGTTCGCCGGCCTGGCCGTTGGTGAGGAACGGGCCCAGTCGGCCGCTCGGTGGTCCCCCGGCGCCGGTGGGGGCGGGGACGGCGCCGGGCGGGGCCTGGTCGGGGCGGCGCGGCGGGAGGCCGTGGGCGGACGACTCGACGGCGGCCTGCGGCTCGATGGTGGCTCCTCCTCCGGTGCTTGGGGGTGTCTCGCGGCCGGGGGCCGGGAGCGGGGCGGGCTGGGCGGGCGGGGCACCGACGACCGCGGTGGGCCGCTCGCCGGGGCCGTGCGGGGCGGGGTCGCGCCGGGCCGGGCCGTGCGGCGCCGGTTCGTGCGGGGCCGGGTCGCGTTGGGCGGGCAGCGGGCCCTGGGGACGGCGGCCCGGCGCGGACTGGTCGGCCTGCGGCGGCGGACCGAGCCGGGCCGCGCGCTGCTGGGGCGTCGGGTAGCGGCGGCCCAGGCCGGCGGCCACGTGGGCGGTGCCGGCCTGCGGATCGGAGGGCAGCACCGGCAGCACGGTGGTCGCGTCCAGCCGCAGCGCGGGCAGCCCGCCCAGGGCGGCGGCCGCGCGCAGCGGGGCCCGGAGGGCGGCGGGCAGCAGTCGGGCCAGCGGCTCGGGCAGCTCGGCGGCCGGCGGGGTGAGGGCGGCGGTCAGCCCGTGGAAGCCGCCCCGGGCGCCGGGCGTCGCGGCGAAGGGCAGCAGGCGCTCGCCGAGGGCGAGCCGCGGCCCGGAGGTGCGCAGCGGGCGGGCGTCGGCGGCGAGCGCGAGCAGTCCGCCGGCCGGGCCGGGCAGCGGGTAGGCCCACCAGAGCACGTCGCGCTGGTGCTCCTCCCGGTCGGTGACGGTGAGCCGCCCGGCCCAGGGGCGGCCGGCGGCGGTCAGCCCGGCCAGGGTGTCGAGGGCGTCGCAGCGGCGGCGCACCGCGCAGCGGCCGAGCACCCGTGACTCCAGGGCGGGCAGCAGGCCCGAGGCCGGGCGGTCGGTGGCGGCCTCGGCGCGGTGCCCGAACAGCTCCTCGGCGGCCCGGCTCCACTGGGCGATCCGGCCGGCCCGGTCGACCACGACGAGGGCGAGCCGGGCCAGGGCGGCCACTCCGGTCGGGTGGTCGCCCGGCGCGGTCTCGGCGCCCGCCGGAAGCGGTGTGGAGTTGGACTCGGCCACCATGGATTCGGTCTGCTCCCGCCTGGCCGCCGCGCCCGGGGCGGCCGTTTCTCCGGAGGAAGGCACGCTGTGCGGATACCAGCGAAGCACGGACCGGGCCGGGCCCGACACCGAAACGGGGAGATTCATCAGGATCGGTTGCGTGTCACGTGCCGCGCGCCGGTCCGCACGCCCGCTTCACCCGGACGGCGGCCCGGAACGCGGCGGTAGGGTGGCAGGCCGGGCCGCCCGCGCGGCGGCTCCGCAGGAAGCCGGCCGGACGGACGAGACAGAGGCGAGATCGTGACCGCGCAGAGCCCCGCCCGCTGGACGGACCCGGAGCAGCAGGAGCTGGAGGAGCGGGTCGCCGCCGCCGAGCTGGCCTGGCTCAGCATGGACGTGGACGTCCAGACGCTGCGGGTCGAGATCGACAACTTCGCCCTGATCCACCACCAGCTGCTCGGCCCGCTCTACGCCCGGCTGGACGAGCTCGACGCGCTGGTCGCCGAGGCCGTCGCGGCCCGCACCGGGGACCCGGAGGACCGGCGGCGGGCCACCGAGGCCCGGCAGCGGGTCGAGGAGCTGCCGGACCTGGACGCGCTGTTCGACTCCGTACGGGAGAAGTCCGCGGAAGGCGCGGAGGAGGCCGTCCCGCCGCCGCCCGCCGCGCCCGCCCGGGTGCGGCCCGGGAAGGAGGCCCAGCGGATCTACCGCGAGCTGGTCCGCCGCGCCCACCCGGACCTCACCACCGACCCCGGCGAGCAGCAGCGCCGGGCGGACTTCCTGGTCCGGGTGAACGAGGCCTACGCCTACGGGGACGCCGCCGTGCTGGAGGGCCTCGCCGCCGAGTGGTCCACCGCGCCGGAGGCCGCGCCCGCCGTCGACTCCCCCGACCGGCTGGGCTGGCTGCGCCGTCGGCTGGACTGGCTGACCGCCAAGATCACCGAGACCGCCACCGAGCAGGTCCGGCTGGAGCAGACCCCGATGGGCCAGCTGCTCGCCCTCGCCCCGCAGGACCCGGACCGGCTGCTGGAACAGCTCGCCGAGGAGCTGCTCGCCAAGGCCGGCGCACAGCAGGCCGAGCTGGAGCGGCTGCTCGGCACCCCGGATCCGGCCCACCGGCCGACGGCGGTGGGCGACAATGGCACCGGCCCCACCGACTCCACCGACCCGCACCGAGCCCAGGAGAGCCCCACGATGTTCGCGCAGATCCCCTCCACCGACGCCGCCTCCGTGCCGGCCGATGCCGCCCTGCTGGACGTGCGCGAGCAGGACGAGTGGGACGCCGGCCACGTGGACGGCGCGCTGCACATCCCGATCGGCGAGGTGATCGCCCGGATCGGCGAGCTGCCGGAGGAGAAGCTGTACGTGCTCTGCCGGGTCGGCGGCCGCTCCGCGCAGGTCGTCCAGTACCTGGTGCAGCAGGGCCGGGAAGCGGTGAACGTGGACGGCGGGATGTACGCCTGGGAGGGGGCCGGCCGTCCGATGGTCAGCAGCACCGGCCAGGCCGCCTTCGTCCTGTAGGGCCCGTCTTCGAACTCCCGTCTGCGGGGCGACGCTCCCCCAGCCTTCGGCCGGGAGGTACCCCCAGGGCACAAGCGCACCTCGCCGCGTTGTCGTCGGTCGCCAATGCGCTGCATTGGGCTCCCTCCTCCGCCTTGCGATGCACGCACCCCAACGCCGCCCCGCCCGCCCTCCGGGCGAACGACGCGAGTTCGAAGACGGACCCTAGGACCTCCGGAACCTCGCGGTGCCCGCCCGGGGACGGGTAGGGCAGGATGGGCGCGCGACGCGCCGGTACCGGCCGGCGGCGCGCCGACCGGGCGGGGAGGCCATGACGGGCAGCACGGACCGGGCCGCCCCGGGGAGGGTCTGGTCGGCGCCCGCGCAGCTCGTCCTCGGCCTGGCCGCCGCGGTGCTGGTCAGCGGCACCGGGCTGTTCCTCGCCGCGGTGTTCCTGCACGTCGCCCCCGCCAACACGCTGTCCCGGCAGTACCGGGACGAGGTCGACGGGATCGTCTACCCGGAGTTCGAGCAGAACTGGAAGCTGTTCGCCCCCAACCCCTTGCAGCAGAACGTCGGCGTGGATGCCCGGGTGCGCACCGTCGCGGACGGCGGCGCCACCCGCACCCGGGACTGGACCGGGCTGACCGCGCAGGACATCGCGGCGATCCGGGGCAACCCGGCGCCCAGCCACGTCGACCAGAACCTGCTGCGCCGGGCCTGGGACTTCTACGACGGTTCGCACGACGCCCAGGACGGGAAGCCGACCAACTCGCGCGGCAGGCTCGCCGAGCAGTACCTCAAGCGGATCGCGTTGCAGCGGATCGGCCGGGAGGTGGACGGCGAGCGGGTGCTGGAGATCCAGTTCCGGGCGACCACGGCGACCGTGCCGCCGCCGTCCTGGAGCGGTGAGGCCTCGCCGCCCGCGCCCAGGGTGCGGGAGCTGCCGTGGTGGCCGGTCGGGGACGAGGACTACCGGGGGCTGGGGTGAACGAGGGGGCGGTGGAGCCCGTGGCGTCGGGCGTGGACCCTGCGGCGCCGACCGTGGCGGCCGGGCCGGTGGAGCCGCAGCCGGTGGAGCCGCGGCCGCTGGACGGCGTGCCGCGGCAGGGCGGACCGTCCGTCGGCCCGGCGGGCCCCGGTCTGGTCGCGGCGCCGCGCCGGCCGGTCGCCGCCCTCGGGCGGGCGATGGAGGCCTTCACCGGGCGGGCGCTCGGACGGCACCAGGCCGCGGCGGTGCGGATCGGCTTCGGGCTGGTCTGGCTCGCCTACCTGCTGCGCGAGTGGCCCAACCGGCGGGTGCTGTACGGCGACCGCTCGCCCTGGTCGATGGAGCTCGCCCAGCGGCTGCTGGCCGACGACGGGGCGTTCACCGTGCTGCCCTGGTTCGGCGGGCGGCTCTGGTTCGAGCTGGTCTACCACCTGGCCCTGCTGGCCGCCCTGGCGGTGCTGCTGGGCTGGCGGACCAGGGTGAGCACCGTGCTGTTCCTGGTCACCGTGCTGTCGCTGCAGAACCGCGACGTCCTGCTCGGCGACGGCGGCGACAACGTCGTCCACCTGATGGCCGTCTACCTGGTCTTCACCCGCTGCGCCGAGGTCTGGTCGCTGGACGCGCGCCGGGCCCGGCCCGGGCGGGGCGGGGTGGTGCTCTGGGCCCTGCTCGGCGCGGTGCTGGCCCTCTGTCAGGCCGGCGACTTCTCCGGGGACAGCCTCACCTGGACCGGGCCGGCCTTCCCGTACCTCGGCTGGGCGCCGCTGTTCTGGGGGCTCTGGGCGGTCGCCGGGATCTGGTGGACGCTCGGCCGACTGCGGCCGGCGGGCGAGCCGCGGGCCGTGCTCGACGCGCTGGCGAACATGGTGCACAACTGCGCGATGCTGGTCATCGCCACCGAGGTGGTGCTGGTCTACGCCACGGCCGGCTGGTACAAGGTGCAGGGCTCGCGCTGGCAGGACGGCACGGCGCTGTACTACCCGCTGCACCTGGACTACTTCGCGCCCTGGCCGGGGCTGTCGGCGCTGGTCGGCTCGGCGCTGCTGCCGGTCTTCCTGATCTCGTACGGCACGGTGATCCTCCAGGTCGCGTTCCCGTTCACGCTGCTCAACCGGCGGGTCAAGAACGCGCTGTTGGCGGTGCTGATGCTGGAACACCTGGGGATCGCGGTGGTGCTCGGGCTGCCGGTGTTCTCGCTCGCGATGGTCGCGGCGGACGCGGTGTTCCTGCCGACGGGGGCCCTGCTGTGGGCGGCGGCGCGGCTGGGGCGGCTCGGTCAGCGGTGGCGGAGGTCGAGGCCGACGGCAGCCTAGGATGTCGGTATGTCCTGGTTCGCCGCCCTTCGTGACACCGCGCGGACCGGACTCACCCTCGACCGGGCGCTCACCGATCCCAAGCGCGCGCTGCGCGGGGCGGTCGCCGTGGCACTGGTGCTCTTCCCCACGCTCGCCCTCGGCGGGGTGGGGCTCGCCACCTCGGCCGCGATGGGCGCGTTCATCGCCGGTTCGGCCACTTTCCAGCGCAGCTTCCGGCCCCGCGCCAGTCTGGCCGTCGCGGCCGGCGTCGGGCTCGGGATCAGCACCTTCCTCGGCTACCTCGCCGCCGGGGTGTACGGACTGTTCCCGGTGCTGCTCGCCGTCTGGGCCTTCGGCGCGGGACTCGCCTGGGCGATCGGCCCCACCGCCGGAGTGGTCACCGCGAACACCCTCTCGGTGATGCTGATCGTGGTCCAACTCCCGGTCAGCGCGGCCGCCGCGCTCGGCCACGGACTGGTCGCCGCCCTCGGCGGCGTCGCCCAGGCCGTCGTCATCACCCTGTGGCCGATCGGCAGTTGGAGCGCCCAACGGGCCGCGCTCGCCGACACCTTCGCCGAACTCGCCGACTACGCGCGCCGGTTGCGCCAGGACCCGACCGCGCACGTGGACCCGGAACCGTTCATGACCGCCCGGCACGCCTCCGCCGTCACCCCCTGGCAGGACCGCCACCGGCCGCCCGAACTGCGCGGCCTGCGCGGCATCGCCGAGCGCATCCGCCCCACCCTCGCCGCGCTCGCCGACCCCAAGGTCGGCGCCCCCGAGGAGGGGCCGGAACGCGACCGGGCCCGGGAGGTGCTGGCGGCCGCAGCCGAGGTGATGGACGCCCTCGCCCGGGCCGTCCGCACCGGCGACCCCGTCCGGCTCCCCCGGTCGGCGCCCGCGCTGACCCTGGTCCGGCCGGACCAGGGGGCGCAGTTGCAGGGGGCGGCCCGGCGCTCCGCCCGGCGGCTCGGCGGGCTGCTGCGCAAGGCCGCGGACACCCTGGACCGCAACGACGAGGACACCATCACCACGCCCGTGGTCGGCGCCGGCGGGGCGCTGCACAAGCCGTCGATCTCGCGGATGCTGCCGGTCGCGCTGCGGGCCGTACGGCGGCAGCTGCGGCCGAGGTCGGCGATCTTCCAGCACGCCGTCCGGCTCGCCGGGGTGGTCACCGCCGCCTACCTGCTGGCCCGGCTGGCCGGGTTCCACCACGGGTACTGGGCGCCGATGACCGCGGCCATGGTGATGCGGCCCGACTTCGCCCAGACCTACAGCCGGGGGGTCGCCCGGCTGGCGGGGACGGTGGTCGGGGTCGCCGTTTCGACGCTGGTGGTGCAGTTGGCCCACCCCGGGGAGTGGGTGCTGGCCTCGCTGGCGGTGCTGTGCATCGGCGGGGCGTACCTGGCGTTCCGGACGGGGTACGCGCTGACGACGGTCGGGATCTCCTCGTACGTGGTGTTCCTGCTCGGGCTGCAGGCCGGGGATCCGCTGGTCACGGCCGTCGAGCGGGTCGGGCTGACGCTGCTCGGGGGGTCGCTGGCGCTGCTGACGTACGCGCTGTTCCCGACCTGGCAGACCGCGCGGCTCGGGGAGCGGCTCGCCGAATGGCTGGCGGCGGCCGGGCGGTACGCGGCGGCGGTGGTCGACTGCTACGAGGATCCGGCGGCGCCGCGGGGGCGGGCGGTGCGGGCGGCGCTGCTGGACTCGCGGGAGGCGCGGTCGGAGCTGTTGCAGGCGATGCAGCGGGCCGATGCGGAGCCGGGGCGGCACGAGTCGGGGCTCAGCGGGGTGACCCGGCGCCAGATCGACCGGGCGCGGGCCGCGGTGGGGCACCTGGGGCGGGCGGCGGTGCTGCTGGAGGCCCATCTGCCGGCGGTCGACGCGGAGCCCGTGCCGGGGGCGGCGGAGTACGCGGAGGAGCTGCGGTTGGCGACGGCCTTGGCGGCGGGGGCGTTGCTGACGGGGCGGGCGGTGGAGTTCGGGGCGGTGAGGCAGGCGCAGGCGCGGTTGGAGGAGGGCCTGGGGGAAGGGGCGGGGGCGGGGGTGCAGGGGGACGTGGTGCGGGCGGGGACCCGGTTGGTGGGGGTGGCCCTGCGGGATCTGGAGCGGGCGCTGCGGGGGAGTTCGGAGAATCCGCGGGGGAGTTCGGAGAAGGAGAAGCGGTAGGGGGCCGGGGGGCGGGGTGGGTTTCCTCGTGCGGGCGCGCGGGCTCCGGCCCTGCGCGCCCGCACGGGGTCCGGGGTCAGGCGGCGGTGTGGGCGGCTCGCAGCCAGTTGGTGAACTCGCAGGCGAAGTGCCACTGGTGGCCGGTGGGGAGGTGGTCGGGGGCGGCCTCGGGGAACTGGACGGTGAGGCGGATGCGGAGGCCGGCGGGGGTGTCGGCGAACTCGTGGAGGACGCGGAGGATCTCGGTGCCGTCGGCGAGGGTGCCGGTGCCGGCGATGTGGGTGGGGAAGGTGGCGGGGACGGGGACGTCGTCGTGGAAGCGGAGGAAGAAGCGGGTCGGGGTGGCGCCGAGGGTTTCGATGATCTCGACGCGGTCGGCGGTGGAGTCGGCGAGGTAGTGCTCGGGGTTGGCGGCGAGCAGGGCGGTGCGGTCGCCGGCCCGGAGGCGGCCCTGCCACCAGGTGAGGAACCGGGTGGCGTCGATGCCGGTGGCGGTGAGTTCGGTGACGGCGGTGCGCCAGCGGCCCCGGGAGGCGTGGGCCCAGGTGGTGAGGGCGGCGTCGGCGGCGGTGGTGTCGGGGGTGAGGAGTTCGCGCATCCGGTCGTCGCCGAGGCGCTGCTTGAGCAGGTGCAGGGCGGCGCGGGCGCGGTCGAGCTCCCAGGCGAGGACGGCTTCGCGGGGCTGGGGGACGCCGTCGAGTGCGGTGTGGATGGTGAGGGGGGTGGTGGTGGGCATGGTGGCGCTCCTCGGGGAGGGCGGTAGAGGGAGGGGGATAGGCGGAGAGTTTTTCTCCGGTTGGCTGGACGCTAGCATAGGGGGAGAGAAGTTCTCCGGTTAGGGAGTGGTGGATGAGGGCCGACGCGGAACGCAGCCGGCGCAGGATCCTGGACGCCGCCTGCGAGGTGTTCCTGGAGCGGGGGCCGGACGCCCCGTTGGACGCGGTGGTCCGGCGGGCGGGCGTCGGGCCGGGCACGCTCTACCGGCGTTTCCCCGACCGGGAGGCCTTGGTGCGGGCGCTGGTCACCGATCTGCTGGGCCGGCTCACCGACGCGGCGGAGGAGGCGCGGCGGGCGGAGGACGATCCATACCGGGCGCTGCGCCGGTTCGTGCACGCGGCCGCCGATCTGCGGATGGGGGCGGCGATCGTGGTGCTGCTCGAACGGCTGGTGGTGGACGGGGAGTTGGTGGCCGCCCGGCGGGGTGCGGTGACGGCGGTGGAGGGGCTGCTGCGGGCTGCCCGGGACGCCGGGAAGGTGCGGGCGGACGTGGGGATGGGGGATCTGGTGCTGCTCTGCGTCCGGGTCTCCCGGCCGCTGCCGGGGGCGCTGGCCGCGCTGGACGCGGACGGGGCGTTGGTGCACCGGCATCTGGACCTCGCGTTGGCCGGGTTGGCCGCCGAGGGCGGCCCGGTGGGGGTGCCGCTCGGGTTCGACGAGGTGATCGCGGCCGCCGGGCGGCCCGGGGAGCCGGGGGTGGGAGAGTGAGCGGCATGGACGACGAGCTGGTGCGGGACTGGCGGGCGGTCGAGCGGGGCGCGGTGCTGCTGGACGGGTTCCACCCGTTGAAGCACGCGCTGCGGTTCGGGGGCGAGGTCCGGCGGGTGCTGACGGCGGACCGGGGGGCCCTGCTGGCGCTGGCCGGGGAGTTGGCGCCGGACGTCGTCCCGGCGCTGGACGCGCTGGCCGTGGAGGTGGCCGAGGAGCGGCTGCGGGCACTGGCGCCGCGGCTGCATCCGACCGGGGTGGTCGGGTTGGCGGCGCGGCCGTCGGTGGCCGCGAACCGGGAGGCGTTGGGGCGGCTGCCACGGCGGGCGCCGGTGGTGGTGCTGGAGAATCCGCGGAACCTGGGGAACGTCGGGGCGGTGATCCGGCTGGCGGCCGGGTTCGGGGCGACCGGGGTGGTGACCACGGGCGAGTTGGACCCCTGGCACCCGACGGTGCTGCGCGGGAGCGCGGGGCTGCACTTCGCCACCGCGGTGGAGCGGGTGGACCTGCCGGAGCTGCCGGCCGGGCCGTTGTACGTGCTGGACCCGGAGGGCACGGACATCCGGGACCTGCCGTTCCCGGACGACGCGCTGCTGGCCTTCGGCACCGAGCGGCACGGGGTGTCGGCGGAGCTCAAGGAGCGGGCCGACCGGCTGGTCGCGGTGCCGATGCAGGCGGGGGTGTCCAGCTTCAACCTGGCGACGAGCGTGGCGATGGGGCTGTTCCACTGGATGTCGGGCCGGCGCTGAGGCGCGGCGCCCGGGCGGTGCCGCGACCGCGGGGGCCTCAGGGGGACGGCGGCGGGGTGCCGGCGTCGATGTCGTGGCCCTTGTGGTGGACCAGGAAGTCCCAGGTGTCCTTGCCCGGGATGCCGTCGGCCTCGCCGCCGCGCCAGCCCTGGGCGAGTTGGAAGGCCTGGGTGGCCCTGCGGTCGGCCTCGCCCCAGCGGGGGCCGGGGCCCTCGGTGTAGAAGCGGGCGCCGCCGCGCTGCGCCAGCAGCTGCCCGAGCCTGGTGACGTAGCCGTTGTTCGCGCCGGGGCCGAACTCCGCCGCGCCGGGGAAGGCGTCGGTGCTGCCGGTGCTGCCGGTGCTGCCGGTGCCGTCGTTGCTGCCGCCGGACAGGCCGGTGTAGCGGTAAGGGAGGTAGGAGCCGGAGTTGTTCCAGTAGGCGTACGGGGTGGAGCGCTTCCTGGTGCCCGGGGAGGTCTGCTCGTAGGCGACGTAGCGGGTGCGGGAGGAGTCCGTCCAGCCGCCGAAGATCGTCACGTGCGAGCCGGCCTGGGGGTTGGCCGGGTTGTTGTAGATCAGCACGTCGCCGGGCTGGAGGTCGTTCCGGTCGATCCGTTCGGCGAAGTTCGGCAGGGTCCAGGTGGTCTGGCTGCTGCCGAGGCCCCAGGCCATCGAGACGAAGCCGGAGCAGTCCTGGCGGTAGCCGTCCGACCAGTAGCGGCCCATGCCGTACGGCACGGCCTGGTCGACCCAGGCCTGGGCGCGCTGGATGATCCGGGCCCGGGTGACGGGCTGGGCGGCGGGCTGCGGGGTGGCGGAGCGGGCGCCGGGGTCCTGGCCGTAGAGGCCGCTGACCTCGCCCTGCGGGGTCCGCGGGGGCTGGGCGGTGCTGCTGCCGCCCGGGGTGGGGCCGGGGGCGGGGGCCGCGGCGGCGGTGCCGCCGCCTATCGCGGTGCCGACGGCGGCCACCAGGACGGCGGCCCGGCGGCGGGTGCTGCGGGCCGCGGCGTGCCCGCCCTCGTGGACCGGGGCGGCGTGCAGCCGGGCGCGGCGGCGGGCGTTGCAGCCCCCGCATATGCAGTCCTCCTCGGGGTCGACCTCGGTGAACTCCATCAGCGGTGAGGGGCCGTCGGTGAGGGTCATGCCCCGCCTCTTTCCTGGTCGGCGCGCCTGACGGCGGGACAGGAGTGCTCTTCCCGGTCCGACCGCGTGTCATCGGGAACCAAAGGTCCCAAAGCGGGCGGGGTGCGGCGCGGCGGATTGCGCCGGACGGGTGAGGACCCTCCCCCGGCCTTCGGGCGGAGGGCCCGTACGGACATGACCCGTGGTCAGTGCGGGTTGGCGGGCGAGTACTCGGGATCGGTCCAGGTCAGCGGGGTGGCGTCGGCGATCTCCCGGACCCCGGTGACGGTCAGTTCGACCATCCGCTCGGCGCCGGGGGCGGCCCGCCGGGCCTCCTCGGACCAGTCGGTGCGGGCCTCGCCGGTGATCAGCAGGGCCCCGCCGGTCTCCCAGTCGGGCAGCAGCAGTCCGGCCCGCGGGTCCAGCTCCAGGTTCCCGAGGGTCAGGAACATGCTGTTGCCGCGGTACTCGGGCCAGCGGACGGTGTCCGGCGCCACCGCCTCCAGGAAGCCGGGGAAGCCGCCGCGGTGGGAGGCGTCCACCCGGCCGTCGGGTCCACAGGTGGCGATGAAGAAGGTGTCGGCGGTGGCCGCGGTCAGCCGCTGGGCCGTGGTCAGGACCGGCCCCTCGGCGACCGTGCGGGGCGTGCCCGCGCCCGGGCGGTCCAGCGGGCTGCGGCGCTGGATGTACTTCGGGCAGTTGGACACCACCTCCTCGGCACGGATCACCAGCCCGCCCCGGCCGTCCGGCACCGAACGGCCGTTGAGCCGCATCCGGCGGCGGCCGGCCGGGTCCAGGGCGATGGTGCCGAGCTGGGCGGGGCGGGCCAGGGCCGCGGCCAGCGGGTCGGCCCCGGACGGGTGGGCGGCGATCGTCACGGTGTGCTCGTCCGGGGCCCGCAGGAAGCCGGCCGGGCCGGAGAGCTGGGTGGCCCAGACCCGGCCGTCCTGGTCGGCGGCGCCGACCACCAGCGTCCGGCGCTCGGTGAGGAAGCGGGCGGCCACGGCCGGGACGGTGCTGCGGATCGACCGGCCCGCGTGGTCGGCCCGCTCGGTCACTCCGGCGCGGGCCTGGGCCCTGCGCTCGCCGGGGTGGTACGGGGTGCTGGTGGCGGTCATCCCGTTGCCTAGAAGAAGCCGCAGGTCGGGGCGTCGGTGTGGGGGGCCTCGGCGGCGGTGTCGGCCAGCCCGGTGCGGGTGTAGACCTCCAGCCGGATGCCGTCCGGGTCGGTGAAGAAGACGCCGCCGGAGGCGGAGCCCTCGTTGTGCGGGACGACGCCGTCGTAGGCGAACTCGGCGCCCAGGGTGCGCAGCAGTTCCTCGGTGGCGCGGACCTCGTCGAGGTCCGCCACCTCGAAGGAGAGGTGGTGCAGGCCGGGGGTGGTGGTGGGGAAGGTGCCGGTGCTCTGCTGCCAGAGGGTGACCACCAGGCGGCCGTCGCGGCCGAGCAGGGCGTAGCGGCGCTCGGGGTCGGTGCCCCGGTGGGTGAGTTCGAGGCCGAGGACGGTCCGGTAGAAGTCGACCGAGCGGTCGAGGTCGGTGACGTTGAGGCCCACGTGGCCGGTCTGCAGGGTGCGGGGTGCGGTGGTGCCGGACATGCCTGGTCCCTCCCGGTGGGTTCCGGCGGGGCGGCTGCCTAACCGGTACTGATGAGGCTATGGGTTAGATGATGGAGCGTCAACCGATGGAGAAGCTTGAAGGGGTTAGGTTTCCGGGAGGGTGCGCGGAAGCCCCGCCGGACCTGGTGGTCCGACGGGGCTCCGGTGGGGCTTCGTTGGGGCGGTGGTGGGGCGGTGGTGCCTAGGGCCATTCCCAGCGGATGCCGATGTGGCCGGGCTGCTGGTCCGGGGCCAGGACGTGGGCGCTCGCCGAGGCGCCGATCCACAGTTGCTCGCGGCGGTGGTCGACGTCCGCGCCCGGCTCGCGGTCGTAGCGCTCGCAGTGCACCGGGACGGCCGCCGGGTCGAAGTGCACCTGGAGCACGTACTCGCGCACCGTGGTGGCGAAGCGGCGGCTGTACTCCATGGTCGGGCCGCCGGGCGGGATCTCCACCTCGTACTCGAAGACCGTGCTGTCGCCGAGCCCGAGCGGGCGGTCCAGCATCAGCTCGGCGACGGTCAGGCCGACCTCCGGGCGGCGGCGGACCCGGCCGAGCCGGCCGTGCCGCACCGAGGTGATCTCCGGGCAGCCGGTGGCCTCCTCGTCGGCCTTGTGCACGACCAGGCAGCGGCCGACGCCGCCGACCGTGGCGCGCACCACCTGGCGCATCCGCAGCAGGTTGGCGCGCCGTTCGGCGTCCACGTAGTACGAGTCGTGGATGCTGAGCCGCTCCAACTCGCCGGCCGGCGGGGCGTCCAGTTCGGCGAAGATCTCGGCGATCTCCTGTTCGCCCGGCCAGACGTCCTCCAGCCCGAGGTGGAGGGTGTTGGCGGCGGCGGCCCAGCGGCCGCGCGGGCGGGGCGGGCCGAGCAGTGAGGAGAGCGCGCTGTGCGGCAGGCCGAGCAGTTCCTCCAGCAGGTGGACGGCGCGCAGCGAGCTGGCCCGTTCGGGCTGGCTGCGGCCGCGGCGCCAGTAACTGAGCGTCGTGACACTGACCCTGACGCCGCGTTGGGCGAGTGCGGCGCGGATCCGGTCCAGGCTGAGGCCGCTGGCCTCGATCGCCAGGTGCAGGGCGTCCGCGAAGCCGCCGGCCGGGGCCGGGCGGCCGGCGGACGGCGCCGGGGGGCCCGGGGTCGGGGCCGGGGCGGGAGCCTGGACGGGCGGGTCGGGGCGCTCCGTACGCGATCCGACCAGCCGCAGCCGCGCGGCGTCCTGAGGCTGCTGTGCGGCCATGCGGTGAACCTCCCCACCAGGTGGATTCGGTGGCACCGGATCGGCGCCGGGGCGCGCTGTGAGCGGCTTCACCGAGCTTTGGGGAACCCTATGCACCGTCGAGAGGCTACGTCATCAGTCGTGCGGATGACAGTGGTCACAGCAGGTGGACCGGATGGTTAGCGATCTTGAAACAGTCCGGAAACACGGCCGGAACGCTGCGCCGGGAACGGTGCGTAACCGGGCGCAAACGGACACCGCCGGGGCGGGCCCTGACGGCGCCGCCCCGGCGGGGGTCTGCGTGGTGCTACCGGCCGGTGATCACTTGACGTTCAGGGCGACGTCGTCGAGCACGAAGCTGGTCTGGTTGGAGCCGTCCTCGGTGCCGGTGAACTTGAGCGTCACGCTCTTGCCGGCGAAGGAGGTCAGGTCCACGGTCTGCTGCACGTAGCCGGCGGCCGCGTCCACGTTGGACCAGGTCTTCACGGTGGTGCCGTTCGCCTGGAGGGTCAGCGTGTCGTACGGGGTGGAGCCGGTCTCCGCGGTGTCGATGTGCAGCGCGAAGGTGAGGGTCGCCGAGGCGCAGCCGGCCGGGACGGTGACGGTCTGCGACAGGGTGTCGGTGTGGGCGCTGCCGTAGCCGTCCAGCCAGGCCTTCCAGCTGCCGGAGTGGGCCGGCTCGGAGGTGCCGTTGTCGACGACGCCCGAGGAGGTGGTCCACGGGGCGGCGGTGCCGGTCTCGAAGCCGCCGTTGCCGATCAGCTGGGCGGCGGTGCAGCCCCCGCCGGTCGGCGGGGTGGTGCCGCCGGTGCTGCCGCCGCCGAGCAGGGCGGTGGTCAGGGCGTCGGCGACCGGGGTGCCCCAGCCGGTGACCTGGTCGTAGCCGGTGCCGGCCGAGAAGTCCTGGTTGGCGCCGGTGGTCACGTCGTGGAAGGTGCTGCCGTAGCTGCTGCTGTTGGCGACCGCGTACAGCTTGGGGTTCGCCTCGCCGAGGGCGGGCTGCCCGGCGGCCTTGGCCTTCTGGTTGACCTGGGCGGCGTAGCCGGCCCACAGCGGCGCGGCCGCGCTGGTGCCGCCGTAGACGTTCCAGCCGCCGCCGGTGTAGATCGCGAAGCCGCTCTGCGGGTCGGCGTTGGAGGCGACGTCCGGGACGGTGCGCATGCTGCCGCCGATGCCGGTGCCGGTCTGCCAGCTCGGCTTGCCGAACACGGTGGAGACGCCGCCGCCGGCGGTGCTCCAGGCGCTCTCCGAGGAGTAGCCGTTGCCGCCGGTGACCTGGAGGTTGGTGCCGCCGACGCCGGTCTGGTGCGGGCTGGAGGCCGGGAAGTCGACCGAGGTGACGCTCGCGCCGCTGGCGGAGCGGGTGCAGTCCTTGGAGCCGTCGTCGCCGGAGGCGGAGAAGACCGAGATGCCCTGGGCGGCGGCCTGCTTGAAGGCGTTGTCGACGGCGGTCATCGAGGAGGCGGTGGTGTCCGGCTCGCAGGTGCCCCAGGAGATCGAGATGACCGAGACCTTGTTGTCGGCCACGATCTTGTTGGCCATGTCGATCTCGCCCTGGTCGCTGTTCGGGGCCTCGTAGAGCAGCTGGGTGGCCTTGGGGGCCGCGCCGCGGACGATCTCGCTGTCCAGCTCGACCTCGCCCTCGCCCTGGCCGGGCGAGGAGTCGTAGTTCGCGCCGTCCACCGAAACGGTGGTGACGGCCGGGCCGGTCAGGCCGTACTGGGAGTCGTAGGTGGTCAGGTCCGAGGACTTGTAGCCGTCGAACTCCCAGAGGGCGACCGTGGTGCCGGTGCCGTCGGCGCCGGTCTTGTCCAGGTTGTACGCGCCCCGGTACTGGGCCGGGGCCATGCCCTTCGGGGTGGCGGTGGCGGCGTTCGGGGTCACCGAGTGCGGGGCGGCGATCCGACCCTTGCGCACCGCGTGGTTGTCCAGGCCGCTCAGGCCCTGGACCACGGAGGCCAGTTCGGCGGGGATCGAGGCGGCGCCGTCGTTGGCGAAGAAGGTGCGCTGCTGCTGCGGGTCGAGGTAGGAGCTCTCGTGGGTGCCGAAGGCCTGGGAGACCTGCGCGGCGGTGCCGTGGGCGTTGACCACCTGGCGGTTGGCGCTGACGTCGCCGACGGTCAGGCCCTGGGCGGTCAGGTAGGCCTTGACCTGGTCGACGGCCTGCTGGGTGGGCGCGTACCGCGCGCTGAACTGCTCCGGCGTCAGGTACGTGCCGTACTCCGGCGTGCCGGGGGTGGCGACGGCGGCGAGGAAGCGGTCGAGCCCGGCGGAGTCGCGCAGCTTGAGGCTGACGGCCACCGAGATCTGCTGCTCGGCCGGGACGTCACCCTTCTTCTCCGAGTGGGCCACCGCGGGGTTCACGGTGTTCGGCAGGGCGACGCGCGGGGCGGCGTGCGGGGTGGCGGCCTGTGCGGTGGCGACGCCGAGCGAGACGGCGGTCAGCGGCAGGACGGCTATCGCCGCGGCGATGGCGAGGGAACGGTGACGCAACGGATCCTCCTCCGGCCGGCTGTGGGGAGCCGGCAAGGGGCAAGGCGTCCCGAGGGGTTCAGGAACGCTGGCTAGAACATGTCAGAGCGGATCGGTGCGGTGGATCATGGTCCGGCAATTCGTTGCTAAAAAACAGTCAACTGTGGAGGGCCGGAAATCCGGGTGTTCCATACAGTGAATGACCGGAATTCCGGAGGCGGTCCACACCAATTCCCGGTGCGGGGGCGGACGTAGAATCGGGCCGAGCCGAGGGAGAGCGATGACTGACCTGATGCCGGATCCGAGGGACCACCGACCGCTGACCGGCGAGCCGCTCGCCCTCGACCTGCTCAACACCCGCTGGTCCGGAACGCCCGTCAACGACGCGCTCACCGACGTGGAGCAGTACGGGATCTGGCTCTCCTCCAACGGGCTGACCGAGCGCTGCCCGGCCG
This sequence comes from Kitasatospora sp. NPDC059827, assembly GCF_042731675.1. Classification (NCBI taxonomy): domain Bacteria; kingdom Bacillati; phylum Actinomycetota; class Actinomycetes; order Kitasatosporales; family Streptomycetaceae; genus Kitasatospora; species Kitasatospora sp. NPDC059827. Next base: position 60,739 of record NZ_JBHWIV010000026.1, read on the forward strand.
ACGCGGCCGGGCTGGCGGCGATCCGGCGGACCCGCGAGGCGATCCTGCTCGCGGCCCAGGACGCCCGCGAGCAGGGCGAGTTGGGCGAGCGGGCGCGGGCCGGGCTGGACGCGGTGCTGGCGCACGGACGGATCCGGCGGACGGCCGGGCCGGGCGGGGCCGAGGAGCGGGTCGAGGCCGACCGGCCGGAGTGGCTGGCACCCTGGCTGGCGGCCGACGACTTCCTCGCGCTGCTCGGGCAGGGCGCCCACCGGGTGAAGCAGTGCGCACACGAGGCGTGCATTCTGCATTTCTTCGACGCCTCGCAGAACGGGCGCCGGCGGTGGTGCCGGATGGCGGTCTGCGGGAACCGGGCGAAGGCGGCGCGGCACTACGTGAAGGCGCGGGGTTAACCGACGACCGAACGAAGGGTCGGCGGGGGCGGCGTCCGTGCCGCACCCGCCGACCCTTCGTCGCGGTGCCCCGGTCAGTCCTCGGCGGGGGCGCCCAGCCAGTCCGCGAGGGCCTCGCGGAGCTCGGCCTGGCCGGGGTCCACGGCACCCCAGGCGACGTAGCCGTCCGGGCGGATCAGCAGCACGGTGTCGGCCAGCTTGCCGTGCGGGTCGGCCGGGGCGGCGCAGACCAGGCGGTCCGCCCAGGGCGCGGTGTCGGCCAGCTCGTCATTGCTGACCAGGACGAACTTCCCGGCGCGCAGCGCCTCGTAGAGCCGCTCGGGCCCGGCCGGCTCGCCGTCGGAGGGCTTGCTGAGGGAGGTCAGCCTGAGGTCGGGGACGCGCTTGCCGACCTGGGGGTGGGCGCCCTTGGGGGCGGGGTAGGCGATCTCGATGCCGGAGACCATCCGGGCGCCGCGCTCGGTGAGCAGGTCGAGGTGGCCGCCGATCGCGGTGAGCGCCCCGCGCAGGGCGCGGGTGGGGGCGGACTCGGCGAGGGCGATCCGGATCAGCGCGCCGGAGGTGCGCAGCACCGTCCTGCCGACCGGGTGCCGCTCGGCCTGGTAGGTGTCCAGCAGCGCGTCGGTGGCCCGGCCGCGGACGGCGGCGGCGAGCTTCCAGGAGAGGTTGGCGGCGTCCTGGAGGCCGGTGTTCATGCCCTGGCCGCCGGCCGGGGAGTGGCAGTGGGCGGCGTCTCCGGCCAGGAAGACCCGGCCGGAGCGGTAGTGGGGGGCCTGGCGCTCGTCGCTGTGGAAGGTGGAGCTCCAGCGCACGTCGTGCAGGCCGTAGTCCTCGCCCTGGGTGGCCTGGACGATCGCGGTGAGCTGCTCGGGGGTGGGGGTGGCGCCGTCGGCCTGCTGCTCGTTGCGGTCCCAGGCGATGACCCGGTACCAGCCGTCGCCGAACGGGGCGACGAAGGAGAAGCCGGCCTTGTTGGCGCCGACGGCGATCGCGTCGGCGGGCTCGCGCTCCAGCCGGACGTCGGCGAGCATCACGGAGTCGACCACGGACTCGCCGGGGAACTCGATGCCGAGCAGCTCGCGCACGGCGGAGCGGACGCCGTCGGTGCCGACCGCGTAGCGGGCCCGGTGGCTCTGCCCGTCGGCCGTCTCCAGGGTGACGGCCTCGGCGTCCTGGCGCAGCCCGGTGACCTCGGCGCCGCGCAGGATCACGGCGCCGGCCCGTTCGGCGCGCTCCTGGAGCACCCGCTCGACGTTGTACTGCGGGGTGATCAGGACGAAGGGGAAGCGGCTGGGCAGCGTGCTGAGGTCGATGCCGACCTTGTTCAGCATTCTGAGCCCGCTGAGCGGGCGGCCGGTGGCGATCAGCTCGTCGGCCAGGCCCCGGGCGTCCAGCAGCTCCAGGGTGCGGGCGTGCACGGCGAAGGCCCGGGTGAGGTTGGACTCCGTGCCGCGCTTCTCCAGGACGGTGACGCCGACCCCGGCGGCGGCGAGGTCGCCGGCCAGCAGTAGTCCGGTCGGTCCGGCGCCGACGATGACGACGTCGGTTTCGGTCGGCTTCACGGCCATGTATCAGCTCCCGTTGTTCGGAGGGCGGTTACGCCGTCCCCGGCGTTCTCCCAGCCTCCATCATCGCGGGCGCCGGTGGAGCTGTGAACCGCCGGTCCCCCGGTGGCGGGTGGCCGACCGGGGGACCGGGGTCCGGGCGGGGGCGGTGGGCCCCGCCGGCTCAGCTGTGGCGGCGGATCTCCACCGTGCGGAACCGGTTGGCCACGAAGGCGCCGTCGCAGTACGCGGAGTTCGCGGCCGGGTTGGCGCCGGTGCCGTGGAGGTCGGAGAAGGCGGCGGTCTGGTTGGGGTAGACGCCGCCGGTGAGGTTGAGCGAGAGCGAGACGCCGGAGTCCAGCGCGGCCTCGACCAGCAGGGCCTCCACCTCGGGCGAGGTGGTGTAGCCGGAGGCCGTCATGGCGCCCTTCTCGCGGACCGTGGTGCGCAGCAACTCCACGGCGGCGGGGGTGGATTCGACGGCGACGGCGAAGGAGACCGGGCCGAAGCACTCGGTGCGGAACACCGCGCGGTCGTCCGGCTTGTCGGCGTCGAGCTTGACCAGCGCCGGGGTGCGGACGGTCGCGCCGGGGAAGTCGGGCGAGACCACCGCGCGCGGGGCGAGGGCGAGTTCGCCGTACTCGCCGCCGGCCGCGGCGGCCGAGCGCTGGAGCACGCCCGGGTTGACCACGGCGCCGAGGATGGCGGCGGCGCGGGCGTCGTCGGAGAGCAGGCCCTCGATGGCGGCGGCGAGGTCGGTGACGACCTGGTCGTAGGACTTGTCGCCCTGGTCGGTGCCGATGCCGCCGCGCGGGATCAGCACGTTCTGCGGGGTGGTGCACATCTGGCCGCTGTACAGCGAGAGGGCGAAGGCCAGGTTGCCCAGCATGCCCTTGTAGTCGTCGGTGGAGTCGATGACGACCGCGTTGACGCCGGCCTTCTCGGTGTAGACCTGGGCCTGCTTGGCGTTCTCCTCCAGCCAGTCGCCGAAGGCGGTGGAACCGGTGTAGTCGATCATCCGGATCTCGGGGCGGACCGCGAGGGTCGCGGCGACGGTGCCGCCCTCGTGCTCGGCGGCCAGGCAGACCAGGTTGGCGTCGAAGCCGGCCTCAGCGAGCACCTCGCGGGCGATCGCGACGGTCAGCGCGAGCGGCAGCACGGCCCGCGGGTGCGGCTTGACCAGCACCGGGTTGCCGGTGGCCAGCGAGGCGAACAGGCCCGGGTAGCCGTTCCAGGTGGGGAAGGTGTTGCAGCCGATCAGCAGCGCGAGGCCGCGCGGGACGACGGTGAAGTCCTTGGTCATCACCAGCGGCTCGCGCTTGCCCTGGGGCTTGGTCCAGCCGGCCTGCCGCGGCAGCCGGGTCTGCTCGGCGTACGCGTAGGCGACGGCCTCCAGGCCGCGGTCCTGGGCGTGCGGCCCGCCGGCCTGGAAGGCCATCCCGTAGGCCTGGCCGGTGGTGTGCATGACGGCCTGGGCGAACTCGTGGGAGCGGGCGTTGATCCGCCGCAGGATCTCCAGGCAGACGGCGGCGCGCTCCAGCGGGGAGGCGGCGGCCCACCCGGGCCGGGCGGCGTCGAGCGCGGCGACCAGGGCGTCCGGGCCGGCGTGCGGGTAGGTGATGCCCAGCTCGATGCCGTACGGCGAGACCTCGCCGCCGACCTGGTCGCCGTCGCCGGGGTGGCCGTCGAGGACGAAGGGCCGGCCGAGGAGGGCGTCGAAGGCGGCCTTGCCGTCGGCCGGGCCGCTCTCGCCGTAGGCCTTCGGGAACTCGGGGTAGGCGGACCAGTAGTCGCGCGTCGCGGCGGCGGCGAGCGCGGCGTCCAGGGTGGCCTGGTGGCGCTCGACCAGCTCGCCGACGAGGGGGTGGGTGACCGCTGCGGGCATCTGTGCGCTCCTCAGAGGGGAGGACGGGACACGTCACAGGGTAACCGAACGATCGGTCGGCTCAAGAGGGCGTGGGGGACGGATTCCGCCGGGAACGGGGAAGGGGCGGGTCCCGTAGGACACCGCCCCCGTGCGCGCGGGTGGACCGGTCGTGCGACCGGGCGGACCGGTCTACGGCACGCCCAGCTCGAAGATCACGAACCCGGCGTACCAGCCCGAGGCGATCGCACCCGTCCCCAGGACCGTCGCCAGCACCGGCCAGCTGAGTTTGCGCATCCCCACCGCCAGCGCGATGAACAGCGGGAACGCCGGCAGCAGGTAGCGCGAGACGTTGCCGAAGATGCCCAGGCTGCCGAGCACCGAGACGATCGTGGCCAGGGTGTAGGCGGTCAGCACCAGCGGCGGGCGCAGCCGGACCAGCAGCACGATCAGCACCGGCAGGCTGAACACGATCAGGGTGGCCAGGAGGTCCGGCACCGGGAACGCGAAGGGGTAGTCGCCCCGCCCCAGCAGCACGCCGCGGATCGCCTGCCAGGTGCCCTGGCCGCCGTCGAAGTAGTGCAGCCACGCGTCGTGCTGGATCCGGAAGTAGCCGCCCCACTCGCCGGTCCGCCAGCCCACCCAGGCCACGTAGCCGAGCAGGCCCAGCGGGGCCAGCAGCATCGCCGCCAGCGGGCGCAGCACCCCGCTCTCCCGGCGGTACAGCTCGACCAGCGCGGCCAGGCCGACGGCGCCGATCAGCGCCGCCGAGGTCGGCCGGTTGAGCCCGGCGACCAGGGTGACCGCCCCGGCCGCGACCCACTGCTTGGTCATCGTGAAGTAGCAGGCCCAGGCGGCCAGCGCGACGAACAGCGAGTCCGAGTAGACGGCCCACTCGGCGCCCGAGCCGGGGGCGATCGCCCAGATCCCGGCCGCGATCACGCCCGCCCGGGGGCCGGACAGCTTCTCCACCACGGCGTAGATCCCGGCCGCCGCGAACAGCGAGGCCAGCACCGAGACCAGCATCCCGGCGCCGTACAGGCCGAGGCCGGTGACGTCCGAGGTGAGCCGCATCAGGCCGGGGTAGAGCGGGAAGAAGGCGGCCGAGTTCTGCTCGATGGTGAAGCCCGGCTGGCCGCCCGGGATCGGGACCAGCGCCGGGTGGTAGCCGAACTGGGCGACCTGCTGGTACCACCAGCCGTCCCAGCTGGCCAGCACGTCCCAGGGGTTGGTGCCGCCGCCGAAACGGGCCGGCTTCTTCGCGTAGTCGCCGGAGAAGGAGAGCAGCTTCATGAAGACGGTGAAGCCGACCAGCTTGAGCACGGCGTAGCACCACACGGCCGGTCCGAACCGCACCACCAGGGCCCGGGCGCGGTCCTGCCAGGTGCGGGTGACGCCCGCCGGGTCCTCGCCGCGTTGGTCGGGCACGTCCTCGGGCAGGTCGGAGGAGACTGCCGGTATTGCGTTCATCAGCTGCGGACCCCAGCCTGCTGGACGTGGACGATCGTCCGCAGATTCTAGGCGGTCCCCCCTCCGGATGGTGTGGACCAGCTCCGGCTGGTGTGGACCGGCCCGCTCCGGTGCGGAACCGGCCGGACCCGATCGCGTACCCCGCTCGGCGGCCGGGGATACTCGGAGGATGGCCGATCACACCACGCGCACCGCCTACACCGTCGAGTCACTGCTCGCGGTGACCGTCGACGTGTTCAACGAGCGCGGATACGACGGCACGTCGATGGAGGACCTCTCCCGGGCCGCCGGGATCTCCAAGTCCTCGATCTACCACCACGTCCGCGGCAAGGAGGAGCTGCTGCGGCTGGCCGTCGGGCGGGCGCTGGACGGGCTGTTCGCGATCCTGGCCGAGCCGGAAGCGGTGGCGGGCCCGGCGGTGGAGCGGCTGGAGCACGTGGTGCGGCGCACCGCGGAGGTGCTGCTGGCGGAGCTGCCGTACGTGACGCTGCTGCTGCGGGTGCGCGGCAACACGGCCACCGAGCTGTGGGCGCTGGAGCGGCGGCGGGACTTCGACCACCAGGTGGCGGAGCTGGTGCGGGCGGCCGTCGCGGACGGCTCGCTGCGCGGGGACGTGGAGCCGCGGCTGGCCACCCGGCTGCTGTTCGGGATGATCAACTCGATCGTGGAGTGGTACCGGCCCGGGTTGAAGGCGGCCGACGGGGTCGCGGACGCCGTGGTGCACCTGGCCTTCGACGGGCTGCGGGCCCGGTAGGCGTTTCCTGGTCGGGGGGCACTTCCTAGTCCGGGGGCACCTGGTCGGTCTCCTCGAACACCAGCATGGTTTGTGTACCGAGCACCTGTGGGATGGACTGGATCCGGTTGAGGACCAAGTCCCGCAGGGCGTGGTTGTCGGCGGTGTGCACCAGCAGCAGGACGTCGAAGTCCCCGCCGACCAGGGCGATGTGGGCGACCCCGGGCAGCGCCAGCAACTGCTCGCGCACGGTGCGCCAGGAGTTCTGGACGATTTTCAGGGTGATGTACGCGGACGCGCCCTGACCTGCCCGTTCGTGGTCCACCCGGGCGGTGAAGCCGCGGATGATGCCGTCCTCGACCATCCTGGAGATCCGGGCGTAGGCGTTCGCCCGGGACACGTGCACCCGCTCGGCCACCGAGCGGATCGAGGCTCGACCGTCCTGCTGCAGCAGCCGCAGGATCGCCCGGTCGACCCGGTCGAGTCTGGACATCTGTTCAGCCGACATGACCCCCCACCCTCGCCGATTGGACACACTGCCACCAGTCGACCGCCGCTCGGGCCGAATGTCCACCACCTTGTCACGCTTCTGGTCAAGATGAACAGACGACCGAACAATCGGTAGGGAGCCCCCGCCACCCCTGGAGGTGCCCCGAGATGACCGTTCTCGACCACAGACACCACACCGGTGTGCCCGGCTGGATGCCCGGGGCCACCGCTCCGCGCACGGATCCGGCCCCCCTTCTCCCGGACGTCTCCCCCGTCCGGGTGCTCGGCACCCCCGCGTTGGAGAAGCAGGACCCGGCGCTGCTGCGCGAGCTCTACCGGCGACTCGTCGTCGGCCGGCGCTACAACCAGCAGGCCACCACCCTGACCAAGCAGGGCCGCCTCGCCGTCTACCCGGCCTCCACCGGGCAGGAGGCCTGCCAGGTCGCCGCCGCCCTGGTGCTCGGCGAACGCGACTGGCTGTTCCCCAGCTACCGCGACACCCTCGCCGTGGTCTCCCGCGGGGTCGACCCGCTGGAGGCGCTGACCCTGCTGCGCGGCAACGCCCACACCGGCTACGACCCCCGCGCCAGCCGGACCGCCCCGCTCTGCACCCCGCTCGGCACCCAGGCCCCGCACGCCGTCGGACTGGCGCACGCCGCCCGGCTGCGCGGCGAACCGGTGGTCGCCCTGGCCATGCTCGGCGACGGCGGCACCAGCGAGGGCGACTTCCACGAGGCGCTGAACTTCGCCGCCGTGCTGCGGGCGCCGGTCGTCTTCCTGGTGCAGAACAACGGCTACGCGATCTCCGTCCCGCTCAGCGCGCAGTCCGCCGCACCCACCCTCGCCCACAAGGCGGTCGGCTACGGCATGCCAGGGCGGCTGGTCGACGGCAACGACGCGCCCGCCGTGCACGCGGTGCTCGGCGAGGCCGTCGAGCGGGCCCGGGCCGGCGAGGGCCCGACCCTGATCGAGGCCCTCACCTACCGGATCGAGGCCCACACCAACGCCGACGACGCCACCCGCTACCGCACCGAACCCGAGGTGGAGGCCTGGCGGGAGTACGACCCGATCCTGCTGATGGACCGCGCACTGCGCGGACTCGGCGTCCTGGACGACGGGCTGGTGCAGGACGCCGCCGACGAGGCGGAGGCCCTGGCGGCCCGGATGCGCGCCGAGTTCCACGCCGACCCGGAGCTCGACCCGATGGCCCTGTTCACCCATGTCTACGCCGAGCCGACCCCGCAACTGCGGGAGCAGGCAGCCCAGTTGGCCGCCGAGCTGGCCGCCGAAGCCGAGGTGCAGCACTGATGTCCACCGCTGTTTCCGCCCGTACCGCCGGTACCGCCCGCACCGCGTCGATGGCGCAGGCGCTCAACTCCGCGCTGCGGGACGCCCTGCGCGAGGACCCCACCGTCCACGTGCTCGGCGAGGACGTCGGCGCGCTCGGCGGGGTCTTCCGGATCACCGACGGGCTCACCGCCGAGTTCGGCCCCGACCGCTGCCTGGACACCCCGCTCGCCGAGGCCGGCATCCTCGGCACCGCGATCGGCATGGCGATGTACGGGCTGCGCCCGGTGGTCGAGATGCAGTTCGACGCCTTCGCCTACCCGGCGCTGGAGCAGCTGTTCTCGCACGTCGCCAAGATGCGCAACCGCACCGGCGGCAAGCTCCCGCTGCCGATCACCGTACGCATCCCGTACGGCGGCGGCATCGGCGGCGTCGAGCACCACAGCGATGCCTCCGAGGCGTACTACACCAGCACCCCCGGCCTGCACGTGGTCACCCCCGGGACGGTCGCCGACGCCTACGGGCTGCTGCGCGCCTCGATCGCCTCCGACGACCCGGTGGTCTTCCTGGAGCCCAAGCGGCTCTACTGGGGCAAGGACGGGTTCGACCCGGCCGCGCCGGTCGAGCCGATCGGCCGGGCCGCGCTGCGCCGCACCGGCACCTCCGCCGTGCTGATCACCTACGGGCCCTCGCTGCCGGTCTGCCTGGAGGCGGCCGAGGCCGCGCAGGCGGAGGGGTGGGACCTCGCGGTGCTCGACCTGCGCACCCTGGTGCCCTTCGACGACGAGACGGTCACCCGGGTGGTGCGCTCGATCGGCCGGGCCGTGGTGGTGCACGAGGCCAGCGGCTTCGGCGGCACCGGCGCGGAGATCGCCGCCCGGGTCACCGAGCGCTGCTTCCACCACCTGGCCGCGCCCGTGCTGCGGGTCACCGGCTTCGACATCCCGTACCCGCCGCCGATGCTGGAGCACCACCACCTGCCCGGGGTGGACCGGATCCTGGACGCGGTCGCCCGGCTGCAGTGGGAGGACCGAGGATGATGCCCGTCGTACGGGAGTTCCGGCTGCCCGACCTCGGTGAGGGACTCACCGGGGCTGAGGTGGTGCGCTGGATGGTCGAGGTCGGCGAGGTGATCGCCGTCGACCAGCCGGTGGTGGAGGTGGAGACGGCCAAGGCCGTGGTGGAGGTGCCCTGCCCGTACGGCGGCGTGGTCACCGCGCGGTACGGCGCGGAGGGCGAGGAGATCGCCGTGGGCGCGCCGCTGGTGACGGTCGCGGTGGCGTCGCCGGCGGGTGTGGGCGAGGAGCTCGCCGCTGCCGGTGTCGTTGCCGCTGTCGCCGAGGTCGAGCGGCCGTTGGTCGGGTACGGGGTGCTCGAGAGCAAGGGCGGGCGGCGGCGCCGGGTCGGTGCGGTTGCTCCCGCTGCTCCCGCTGCTTCCGTTGTTGCGGCTCCGGCTGCGGCTGTTGCGGCCGCGGTGGTGCCGGTGGCTCCGGTCGTGGTGCCGGTGATCTCGCCGTTGGTGCGGCGGCTGGCCCGGGAGCAGGGGGTCGATCTGACCGCGCTCGCCGGGAGCGGGCCGGACGGGCTGATCATGCGGGCGGACGTCGAACGCGCGGTCGCGGCCAAGGCGGCCGGCCCGGTGGCCGCTGCGGCGGCCGACGCGCCCGCACCGGCCGGGCCGGACACGGTCGTCCCGCTGCGCGGGCTGCGCAAGGCGGTGGCCGAGAAGCTCGGCCGCAGCCACCGGGAGATTCCGGCCGCGACCTGCTGGGTGGATGCGGATGCCACCGAACTGATGGCACTGCGGCGGCAGTTGAACACCACCCCGGGCCCGAAGGTGAGCGTGCTGGCGCTGCTGGCCCGGATCTGCACGGTCGCGCTGGCCCGCTTCCCCGAGCTCAACTCCAGCGTGACGGAGGACGGTTCGGGCATCGTGCGGCACTCGGCGGTGCACCTGGGCTTCGCCGCCCAGGGCGAGCGCGGACTGGTCGTCCCGGTGGTCCGGGACGCGCACACCCGCAGCACCGAACAACTCGCTGAGGAGCTGGGCCGGTTGACCGGGGCGGCGCGCGCCGGATCGCTGACCTTGGCCGAACTGACCGGCGGCACCTTCACGTTGAACAACTACGGGGTGTTCGGTGTGGACGGGTCCACCCCGATCCTCAACCACCCGGAGGCGGCGATGCTCGGGGTCGGTCGGATCGTGGCCAAACCCTGGGTCCACGGCGGGGAGTTGGCGGTGCGCGAGGTGACGCAGCTGTCCTTCACCTTCGACCACCGGGTCTGCGACGGCGGGACGGCGGGCGGGTTCCTGCGGTTCGTGGCGGACTGCGTCGAGCAACCCGGGATGCTGCTGCGGCAGCTGTGAGCAGGGCGGGGTCGCCCTGGGTGTGCTGCTCGGCACTCAGGGCGACCACCGATCGTGTGAGAGTAGCGCGTTCCCCGGCCGGGTGTCCGGGCTTCCCGCGATTTGTCGGATGAGCAGTTCGGGCGTGCCACGCTGCCTAGGCGTCAGCAGAGACAAGCCAGGTGGTGGCGCAGGCCGGCCGGAGGCGAAACGATTCTCTTGGTTACTCGAAACGTAGCGGTGAAGTCCCGCAGAACACTTCTGATCCGCACCGGGCACGGCTCGGCGGGGGCCGCCTCCGTCCCGGGTCTGCCGGAGGCGGAGCCCGCGCGGCCGCCGATGCCGCTGGACCCGCCCGACCTGCCGCCCGCGTCGGTGGCAGAGCCCGTGCCGCGGGTGGAGCCGGTACCGGCGTTGGGGCCCGTGTCGGTGGCGGCCCCGGTGCGGACCGGGCCGGTCGTCGTGCCGCCGCCGCCCACCGAGCCGCCGATCGTCCCCGCGCCGAGCTACCCGGAGACGTCGTCGACCACCGGCACCGCCCCCGCCTTCCAGTCCCTGTTCGTCGACGCTCCCAGTCTCAACTGGGCCGGACCGGGCGACAGTTGGAGCGACGCCTGGGCGGTCCAGCACCAGCCTCCGTCCCAGCCCCAGCACCAGCCCCAGCCGCAGGCTCCGACCACCGCCGCGCCCGCCCCCGCCGTCGGTGTCGGTGTCGGTGTCGACCCGACCGAACTCCCGCTCACCACCCAGGACATCGCACTGATCCGGGACAGCCTCGCGCTCGTCGAACCGGTCGCCGACCGGGCCACCGCGCACTTCTACGCCCTGCTCTTCCTGCAGCACCCCGAGGTCCGCCCGCTCTTCCCCGCCGCCATGGACGTCCAGCGCGACCGGCTGTTCCGCGCCCTGCTGGCCGCCGCCCGCGGCGCCGAGGACCCGGTCGCGCTGCGCACCAGGCTGAGCGAACTGGGCCGCGGCCACCGCCGCTACGGCACCCTGACCGGCCACTACGCCCCGGTGGGGGAGTGCCTGGTGCAGGCGCTGGCCCGGTACGCGGGCGGCCGCTGGGACGCGGCGACGGAACTGGCCTGGCGCCGCGCCTACCGGCTGATCTCCACGATCATGATCGAGGCCGCCGAGGAGGCCGCCCGCACCTCGCCGCCGTGGTGGCAGGGCGAGGTGGTGCGGCACGAGCAGCGCACCCGGGACGTCGCGGTGCTCACCGTCCGCCCCGACCAGGCGTACCCGTTCCGGGCCGGCCAGTACTGCAGTCTGGAGACGCCCTGGTGGCCGCGGGTCTGGCGGCACTACTCCTTCGCCTCCGCCCCCCGGCCGGACGGGCTGCTGGTCTTCCACGTCAAGGCCGTCCAGGCGGGCTGGGTGAGCAACGCGCTGGTGCGCCGGGCCGCCCCCGGGGACGTGCTGCGGCTGGGCCCGGCGACCGGCGGGATGACCGTGGACCACGCCTCCGGTGCCGATCTGCTCTGCCTCGGCGGCGGCACCGGCATCGCGCCGATCCGCGCCCTGGTCGAGGAGGCGGCCGAGCACGGCGCCTCCGGCCGCAGCGTCGAGGTGTTCTACGGGGCCCGCAGCGCCGCCGAGTTGTACGACCTGGACGGGCTGCGCGAGCTGGCCGGGCGGCTGCCCTGGCTGACGGTGCGGCCGGTGCTGTCCGGTACCGGCCCGGCCGGGGGCGCGCTGACCGGTGAACTTCCCGAGGTGGTGGGCCGGTTCGGCCCGTGGGACGGTCGGGAGGCGGTGCTCAGCGGCCCGCCCGCGATGGTCCGGCGCGGGGTCGGGGTGCTGCTGCGGGCGGGGCTGCCGGCCGAGCGGATCCGGCACGACCTGGTCGGCGAACTGGCGGCCGGATAGCGCCGGGCCGGTGTCGGGGACCAGCCCCGGCGACCGGCCTCGGGGCTCAGCCGAGGTCGGGCGCGAGGAGCGCGCGGATGCCCTCGATGTTGGCCGCGAGGTACGCCCGGAGCCGGGGCGGAACGACGTTCACCGAGGTCACGCCCTCGCGGGTGAACGGCAGCCGGACCACCTCGTACTCACCGTTCGGGTCCGTCACCTCGGGACCGTGCCGTCGGCTGAGGTCCATCGAGGCCAGCCGGCAGACGAAGAAGTGCTGCACCTTGACCCCGTGCGGGTGCAGCGGGGTGCCGTCGTCGATGGGGGTCCCCCCGGCCGGAGGCTGGGGGAGGGTGTGGCTGATGGTGTCGACGAAGGCGGGCACCACGTCCACGACCTTGCCGCCCAGTTCCTCGTCCACCTCGCGGTGCAGCGCCTCGACCACGGTGCGGTCCTCGCGTTCGACGCCGCCGCCCGGGGTGATCCAGTACGGGTGCGGCGCCCCGGGCCGGACCCGCCGGATCAGCACGATCGAGGCCGGACCGTGCGGATCGTCCGGGTCCAGCTCCAGCAGGATCGCCCGCGCGGTCCGTTTGACCACCGGGCGCGGCGGCGGGGTTCGGTTGTCGGGGCCCATGGTGACCTCCGGGGCTGGAGCGTTGTGCGTGAGTCTCCCCGCGGAGGGAAACGGTCGAAACCCCGGGAAAGGGTCGAAACACCGGCAGAAGAGCAGAAGAGAGGTACCGGCGCCATGCAGCACAGCACTGTCCAGGGGCACCTGGCGATGAACCTCGTGGTCTCGCCCGAGCTGTCCTTCCGCACCGTGGTGGACCTCGCGTACGAGGCGGGCGATCCCTACGCGGTCCGGTTCACCTTCCACCTGCCCGGTGACGCCCCGGTCACCTGGGTGTTCGCGCGCGAGCTGCTGCTGGACGGCCTCGTCGGCCCGTCCGGCGAGGGCGACGTACGCGTCCGGCCGCTCGGCGGGGAGTCCGCCGAGGTCCGCATCGCGCTGTGCTCCCCCAACGGGCACGCCGTGCTGCACGCCCCGGCGGCGCCGCTGACCGCCTTCCTGGCGCGGGCCGACCGGCTGGTGCCGGTGGGCGGGGAGTCCATCGGGAGGGAGCTGGACGCCGAGCTCGCGGACATCCTGCGGGGGTGCGAGGCGGGGTGAGCGGGTCGCCCCGGGTGCGCCGGTCGCGCCGGTCGCGCCGGTCGCGCCGGTCGTGCCGGTCGCGCCGGGTGCTCGGCGCGACCCGGGGACGACGAAGGGGCCCGTACCCGGTGGACCACCCACCCGGGCACGGGCCCCTTCCGCGGCCGCGTGCGACACCGCGCACGACGGATCAGTCGTCGTCCAGGGCCAGGTGCAGACCCCAGGAGACCAGGCTGATGATCAGTGAACCGACCAGCGCGGAGCCGAAGGTGGACACGTGGAAGTCCAACTCCAGCTTGGTGGACGCCCACGAGGTGAGCAGCAGCATCAGGGCGTTGATCACGAAGGTGATCAGGCCCAGCGTGAGGATGAACAACGGGAACGAGAACAGCTTCACGACCGGCTTGATCAGCCAGTTGATGAGGCCGAAGACGACGGCGACGCCGAGCACCGTCAGCGCCTTGTGCTGCCAGTCGGCCTTGCCCTCGGCGAGTTGGATGCCGCTGACGATCCAGGCGGCGACCCAGATGGCCGCCGCGTTGATCAGTGTCTTGATGACGAAACCCTTCATGCCGCCCAAGCCTGACAGGCGGCCCGCTCCGGGGGAAGCTCCCACCGGACGAGTTGGTGCCGAACACCCCTGGTCCCGGAGGCGGACGCGACGGAGCCGAAGGGCGGGGGCGGAGCCGTCGTAGGGTCGTGGGCATGACCCGTAGCCTCAGCGAAGAGCTCTGGGCGTCGATCGAGCCGATCTACGCCGAGATCCTCGCCCACCCCTTCATCGGCGGCCTCACCGACGGCACCCTGCCGCGCGAGGCCTTCCGCCACTTCGTCGTCCAGGACTCGCACTACCTGCGCGACTACGCCCGCGCCCTCGCCGTCTGCGCCGCCAAGGCCCCCGGTGAGGCCGACGTGCGGGCCTTCGCCGACGACGCGGTCGGCGCGCTCGCCGCCGAGCAGGGTATGCACGCCGAGTTCCTGACCGCCTTCGGCGGCACCGCCGAGGAGGCCGCCGCCGCACCGGTGCTGCCGACCACCCGCGCCTACACCAGCTACCTGCTGGCCACCGTGTACGGCGGGTCCTTCGCCGAGGCGCTCGGCGCGGTGCTGCCCTGCTACTGGATCTACGCCCGGGTCGGCGAGGCGCTGCTCGCCCAGGGCTCCCCGGACCCGCTGTACGCCAAGTGGATCGCCACCTACGGCGACGAGGCCTTCCAGTCCGTGGTCCGCCGGGTGCTGGCGCTCACCGACCGGCTCGGCGAGGAGCTCTCGGCGGCCGAACGCCGCCGGGTGGTCGAGCACTTCACGACCACCTCGCGCTACGAGTGGATGTTCTGGGACGCCGCCTGGCGCGGCGAGCGCTGGCCGGTCTGACCCGTCCCCCGCCGTTTCTCGGGGGTCCCCCCGGGGGGTGGGATCGGGGTGATCTAGGGGTTCTCTCCGGGCCGAAGGCCCTCGTTCCGCCGCTTCCGCCGCCGTAAGCTCGAAGCATCGAAAGCAAGCGGGATGCGGTTACCGGACGGCGGCCGACCCGAGGGGAGAAGAGGAACCGACATGGCTGAGCTCTGGAAGTCGCTGCCCTCCTGGGTGCGCAACATCGTCATCCCGGTGCTGGTCCTGGTGCTGGCCTGGAACGTCATCGCCTTCGTGTTCGGCGTGGTCGGCGCCCTGCTGAGCATCGTGATCAAGCTGCTGGTGGTCGTCGGCATCGCCGCCGCCGTGGTGATCCTGGTCAAGAAGGCCGCCAGGAACTGACCCCGCTCCGCGCACCGCGCGGAGCACCTCCGGAGGCCCGGCACCCCGTTCGCGGGGGCCGGGCCTCGGCCTTTCCCCCCGCGGATCCGTTTCGGGGACCGTCTGGACCTGCGGCGATCGGCTCGCTACCGTGTTGGCGTCATGTGCAGGCAACACCGCCTGCGACGCGGGAGCTCGGAGCACCGGGCTGAGAGGACGCTGACCGGACCGTCGACGGACGGACCGACGGCTGCGTCGACCGCAGGAACCTGGACCGGGTAATGCCGGCGTAGGGAGTGAAGGTCAGATGACCACGTTCGAAGCACAGCCGCAGCCTGCCCGCAGCACCCCCAGCAGCGAGCGCACCGGTTACCCCACCCCGGCCTGGCGCAAGGCCTACCGCGACGGATCCCGCCCCGACCTGCGGGCCCCGTACCGCGAGGTGCAGCTCACCAACGGCCGGACCGTGCCGCTGTACGACACCTCCGGCCCGTACACCGACCCGGCGTACGAGCCCGACGTGCGGCGCGGGCTGCCCGCCCTGCGTGACGCCTGGATCCGCCAGCGCGGCGACGTCGAGGAGTACGACGGCCGCGAGGCGCGCCCCGAGGACGACGGGATCAAGCACACCTCCCCGCGCGGCGGAAACCTGCGCAACCTGGACGCGGTCTTCCCCGGCCGCCCGCGCCGCCCGCTGCGTGGCCGCGGCGGCGTCGCCGTCACCCAACTCGCCTACGCCAAGCGGGGCGTGGTGACGCCGGAGATGGAGTTCGTGGCGCTGCGCGAGGGCCTGGAGCCGGAGTTCGTGCGGGACGAGGTGGCCCGCGGCCGCGCCGTCATCCCGGTGAACGTGAACCACCCCGAGGTGGAGCCGGCCGTCATCGGCACCAACTTCCTGGTGAAGATCAACGCCAACATCGGCAACTCCGCCGTCACCTCCTCGATCGAGGAGGAGGTGGAGAAGATGACCTGGGCCACCCGCTGGGGCGCCGACACCGTCATGGACCTCTCCACCGGCCGCAACATCCACACCACCCGCGAGTGGATCCTGCGCAACTCCCCCGTGCCGATCGGCACCGTGCCGCTCTACCAGGCGCTGGAGAAGGTCGACGGCAGGGCCGAGGAGCTCAGTTGGGAGGTCTACCGCGACACCATCATCGAGCAGTGCGAGCAGGGCGTCGACTACATGACCGTCCACGCGGGCGTGTTGCTGCGGTACGTCCCGCTCACCGCGCGCCGCAAGACCGGCATCGTCTCCCGCGGCGGCTCGATCATGGCGGCCTGGTGCCTGGCGCACCACCAGGAGAACTTCCTCTACACCAACTTCGAGGAACTCTGCGACATCCTGGCCGCCTACGACGTCACCTTCTCGCTCGGTGACGGCCTGCGGCCCGGCTCCATCGCCGACGCCAACGACGAGGCCCAGTTCGCCGAACTGCAGACCCTCGGCGAGCTCGGCCGGATCGCCCGCGAGCGCGACGTCCAGGTGATGATCGAGGGCCCGGGCCACGTCCCGATGAACAAGATCAAGGAGAACATGGATCTCCAGAAGGAGATCTGCGACGAGGCGCCGTTCTACACCCTCGGCCCCCTCACCACCGACGTCGCCCCCGGCTACGACCACATCACCTCGGGCATCGGCGCCGCGATGATCGCCTGGTGGGGCACCGCGATGCTCTGCTACGTCACGCCCAAGGAGCACCTGGGCCTGCCCAACCGGGACGACGTCAAGACCGGCGTGATCACCTACAAGATCGCCGCCCACGCCGCCGACCTCGCCAAGGGCCACCCCGGCGCCCAGGCCTGGGACGACGCCCTCTCCGACGCCCGCTTCGAGTTCCGCTGGGAGGACCAGTTCAACCTGGCCCTCGACCCGGAGACCGCCCGCGACTTCCACGACGAGACCCTCCCCGCCGAGCCGGCCAAGACCGCGCACTTCTGCTCCATGTGCGGCCCGAAGTTCTGCTCGATGAAGATCTCCCAGAAGATCCGCGACGAGCACGGGGACGGCTCCACCGCCGTCACCACCGACTTCGACGCCGAGGCGCTGGCCGGCATGGCCGAGAAGTCCGCCGAGTTCGCCGCCCAGGGCAACAAGGTGTACCTCCCCCTGGTCGACTGACGCGGCGACCGCGCCGGCCCGCGTCCCGGAGGGGAGGACGCGGGCCGGCGTGGTCGGCCCCGCTCCGGGGGAGGCTGCGGCGGAGTAGCGTGGGGGGTAACCGAGGACATTCCGAACACCGGCATCAGCGCCGACGTCGCCCTGGGTCGTGAAGGGTCCCTCGTGGACCGGACGGGCGGCTCCCTATGATGCCGATTCCTCTCCCCATCTCAGCCTCTCCAGGGCCGTGGTCGGTGCCTGGTGTCCCGCTGCTGCCACGGCTCGAACTCGAGCCGACGATGTCGCGGGAGGGCGTGTTCGACGGAGCTTGGTGGCCCCGCTCGAACCACGTCCTCGCGGAACTGCCGGACCTGATCACCGCGCTCGGCGCCCACTACGGGCGCATCGTCCGGGTCGGCCTCGACACCTCGGCCTGGGACGGCGTGCCCCGGTCGGTCGCGGCGAACGGTGTGACGATCAAGATCAACTGGTTCACCGGCAGCGACGCGACGATCAGCGTCACCCGGGGCCTCCAGGACCACTTCCTGCTGCTGGTGGTGCCGCCCGGCACCACGCCGGCGACGGCCGCCTCCGCGATGGCCGGCGCCTCGGCGACCGGGAACCACACCCCGGCCGCGGAACTCCTGCACTGAACCGGGCTGTCCGTGGGCTTCGGTAACTTGCTCGGAAGGATGAGCGAGGAGGCGTGCGGGTGAGCAGTCCGGTGGTCGAGTTGGGTCATGCCGAGGGGTGGGACTTCGCGGCGGGTGCCGCGGTGGGCGCGTTGCGGCCGCAGGAGGCGCGGGCCCGGGACGCGGCGGGCCTGCCGTACGTCGTGGTGTACCGGAGCGCGGGTCGCTCGGTGCCCCTCGAAGTGCGGCTGGTGTCGTGGCGGGACCACTACGCGGGTGTGTGGGTGTACGACGAGCACGGGCGACGGGTGGAGCACCTGGAGCTGCGGCTGCTGGAGGAGGGCCGGCTGCTGCGGAGGTACCACGAGCGCTGGGGCTACTCGGGCCCGGAGGCACCGGAGTTCGACCGGACCGCCGACCGGATGGCGGTCGAGCTGTTCCCGGGCGGACGGGGCCGGGTGTCGCACCGGCCCCGAGGGGACGCCGGGCCCAGGACGGTGACCGTGCCGGGGGCCTCCGAGGAGGAACGTTGGCTCCGGCGGCCGGACTTCGACGACTGGCCGCTCCTCTCGGCCGACCGGTGGGGGCTCGACGGCACGGCCCGGCCCACCGCGGCGTCGCTCACGGAGCCGGTGTCCGCAGCCGCGGCGGAGCCGTGGCTCCCGCCGCGCCCGGGCGGGCCGGGGGACCTCCCCGCCCTGTTCGTGCCCGGCACCCGGCTCACCACCAGCGATCACCGGGAGAACATGGTGGTGCTGGAGCCGACGGCCGGCCCACGCCTGCGGGTCCCCAGCGGCCGGCTGGCGGTGGCCGATCCGCTCGACACCGGGCGGCCGGACATCACGGTCGAGGTCCCGCCCGGCAGCTACCCGACCGAGGTGGCGAGGATCGGCTTCGGGTACCACTGCGAGTTCGAGGGTGCCTGGGTCGAGCGCACTGAGACACCAGCGCTCCGGCTGCGGGTGGGCGACGGACCCGTCGACTCCTGGACGATGGCCCTCGGGGAGGGGCACGACCTCAGGCTGCTGCGGGACGGCGAGGCGTACGGGTTCAGCACGGACGGCGCGACGGGGTGCTTCGCGGACGCCGGGGCCTGGCCGGTCCTCCAGGAGCGGTTCCGGCGAGCCCTGGTGGACCGGGACGAGGAGGCCGGTGAGGACCTCGACTCCGACTCCGGCTTCTTCCTGCGCACCGTGGACGAGGAGTCGGGCGCGGACCTGCTCGCGTTCGCCACCGACAGCGACGGCACCCACCCGGTGTGGCTGGGCCTCGACGGGTCCGGGGGCGTGGTGTGCGTCATCGTCCAGGTGGACTGGCTGCCCCATCTGAAGGTCGTCTGAGCGGCCCGGACGAGCGGCTCGGACGACCTGCCCGGACGAGCGGCTCGGACGACCTGCCCGGACGAGCGGTCCGGGCGAGCGGTTCTGAGGCGTACTGCGGGTGCCGACCCGGTCCTCCCCCGAGGGTCCGGGGCGGCACCCTGCTCTTTCAACTGGTGGCGTCCTGCGGGTACCAGCGGAGTTCGACGGTGTTGCCGTCCGGGTCCTGGACGTAGAGGGAGGTGGCGGTGCCGCGGGCACCGTAGCGGGGGCCGGGGCCGTCGAGGACGGTGAAGACGCCGGAGTCGACGACCTCCTGCCAGTCGAGGGGCTCGACGGTGAGGCAGATGTGGTCGACGTTGGACTCGTGGCGGGGGCGGTGGAAGAGGTCGATGATCGTCTCACCGCTGACCCGGACGGAGGGGAAGGAGACCTTCCCGGCGCGCCATTCGTCGACCCGGACGGGCGCCAGGCCGAGCAGGCCGGTGTAGAAGGCGAGCGACCGCTCGATGTCGGCGACGTTGAGGACCAGGTGGTCGAGGGCGACGACGCGCATGGTGATCGGCTCCGGTGGTGTGGGTTCTCGTGCGGTGACGGGGTCAACGATCCTCCGGCCCGGGGCGATCATCAATGGCGGATCACCGTACGATCGTTGAGCCCGATTAAACGATGCCGGGTCGAAGGGGTGGGGCGGCATGCTGGAACGGCTGGAGACCGAGGTCTTCCTCGCACTGACCGAGGAGCTGCACTTCGGGCGGACCGCCGAGCGGCTGCGGCTCAGCACCGGGCGGGTCAGCCAGGTGGTCAAGGCGCTGGAACGCCGGATCGGCGTGCCGTTGTTCGACCGCTCCAGCCGGTCCGTCCGGCTCACCCCGGTCGGGCGGCAACTGGCCGCGGACCTCGCCCCGGTGGTGGCCGCGATGGAGGAGGCGGTGCGCCGGGCGGTGGATGCCGGGCGGGGGGTGACGGGTGGGCTGAGGGTCGCGTTCCTGGGCGAGTGGACGGCGCCGGTGCTGTTCAGGGCGGTGGCGCTGTTCGGCGAGCGGCACCCCGAGTGCCGGGTGGACGTGCGGGAGGTGCAGCTCTCCAACTCCCGTGCCAGCCTGGAGGACGGCTCGATCGACATCCTGCTGGCCTCCTACCCCTTCGGCGGCATGGCCGTCGGTCCGGTCCTGCTCAGCGAGCGGCGGCTCCTGGCGGTGCCGGCCGGGCACCCGCTGGCCGCCGAGGCCTCGGTGTCGCTCGAAGTCCTCGGGGACCACCCGGTGGTGCAGTACCCGGCGGTCACCTCGGTCGGCTTCAAGCGGGACCGCACCCCCGACCGCACGCCGTCCGGCCGTGCCGTGCCCAAGGGCCCGTCCGGCAGCACCTTCTCCGAGATGCTCAGCCTGGTCGCCCTGGGCCGGGGCGTCCTACCGGTCGGCGAGCACTGCCGCCGGTACTACCCGCGCCCCGACCTCGCCTACGTGCCCATCCACGACGCCCCGCCGATCGAACGCGGCCCGGTCTGGCTCCCGGGCAACACCACCGAGCGCGTGCGCGCGTTCGTCCGGGCGGCGGCCGAGGTGGCCGAGGTGGCCGCCGCGGCAGGGAGGTAGGGCGCCCGGCGCGGCTGCCGACGGCTTCCGAGCCCGGTCAGCCGACCTCGTCCGGGCCGGTGAAGTCCGGCGGGGTGTACCCCGGGCCGGTGAAGTCGGGCGGGGTGAAGGCGGCCGGGCGGGGGCTGCGGCCCTGGGGGTCGGTGATGCCGTCGGGACTGGGGCTGGTGAAGGCCGGCGGGCTGTAGCCGGGGCTGGTGAAGTCGGGGCGGGTGGGTTCCGGGCCGGTGGCGTCGGGGCCGGTGAAGTCCGGGCTGGTGAAGTCCGGGCTGGTGTAGCCGGGGGCCGGGCGGCCGGCGACGGCGGGCAGGTGGCCGTGGAGGTAGGGCAGCAGGCCGCGTTCGCGCAGGGCGGTGCGCCACTCCGCGCGGGCGGCGCCGAGTTCGGCGGCCAGCTCGGGGTCGGTGCCGGCCGGGACGGCGGCGGCGCCGTCCCGTAGGGCGGTGAGCAGCAGGCCGATGACGCCGACGGCCATGGCGGCGACCCCGGCGGCGAGCGCCACCCAGCCGGCGGTGACCATCGCACGGGCGAGCGCGAGGCCGGAGTCGGCGGCGCGCATCAGGTAGCCGACCAGCAGCAGGACGAGGGCGGCGGCCCAGGCGAGGATCGGGGTGAGCACGGTGAGGACGGGGAACAGCCCGGCGCCGCCGTCGGCGGAGCGCAGCTGACTGAGCAGGCCGGGGGCGTACGGTTCGACGTCGGCAGGCGGCGGGGGTGTGGCCCGCAGGGTCTCGCGCAGCGCGGTGTAGTGGGCGTACTCGGTGGCGGCGGCGGTGTTGATGGCATCGGCGTCGCGCAGGGCGAGGAGGCGGAGCTGGTCGGTGCCGAGTGCGCCGGGGGCGCGCAGGGCGGTGAGGACGGTGCGGTCGCGCAGGGCTTCGGCGAGGAGGCGCTCGTACTCCGGGCGGTCCTCGGCTAGCAGCGGCGGGGGGTTGGACATGGGGACCCCGTTCATGCGGACCCCCGGCCCGGCGGCGAGGACGCGGGACCGCATCGAGGACGCGGGACACCCTCAGGGCGCCGGGGCGGGCGCGGAGGCGGGCCGCCGGACGGGCGGCCGGGTGTGGTGTGCCTCATGGTAGGGGCGGGTGTGCCCGTGCTGACAGTCGGTTTCCGGAATTTCGCGCCCCGGCCCGCGCGCGCGTGGGGGCGCGAGCGCCGGGAACAACTGTTCCAGTGGTGCCGATGACTGTCGTGCTGTCGTGCTGTCAGGTCGTCAGATCGGCAGCCGTGCGACCAGCAGCCGGCCCTCCATGGTGACCCCGCCGTCCATCGCCACCGCCAGGTCGTCCGCGTACACGTACGGCCCCGGGATGTGCGGCGGCTGCCCGTCGTCCGCGTGCACGGCGCCGGTGAGGTACGGGATCGGGCTGTGCCCGTGCACGACCCGGCTGCCGCCGAAGGTGTCGAGCAGCTCGTGGACGGCCATCGGCCCGGCGTCGCCGCGGAAGGCGAAGCGCTTGGTGAACCGGCGGAAGCAGTCCCACCACTCGTCCACGCCGCCGTCGGCGAGCAGGCTGTGCACCGCGTCGTTGACGTCCGGGATGGACTCGCCGTACTCCAGGTACGCCGTGGTGTCGGAGTGCAGCAGCAGGTGGCCGTCCTCCAGGCCCATGGCGGGCAGCCGGGAGAGCCAGCTGATGTGGTGGGCCTCCAGCCGGTCCAGGTCGTTCTGCTGGCCGCCGTTGAGCCGCCAGGCGGCGAGGAAGGAGGCGGTGCCGGCGGTGGACTGGACGGGCTCGTCGCCGTACTTGGCGGCGCCGAGGAAGAGCAGTTCGTGATTGCCCATCAGGGCGCGGCAGTAGCCGCCGGCCGCGGCGGCCTCCGCGGCGAGCTGCATGACCAGGTCGATGACGCCGATGCCGTCCGGGCCGCGGTCGGTGAAGTCGCCGAGGAACCAGATCCGGGCGCGGCCGGCGGACCAGTGGCCGCCGTCGTCGATCAGGCCCTGGTGGTGGAGTTCGGCGCGCAGCTCTTCCAGGTAGCCGTGCACGTCGCCGACGACGTAGACCGGGCCGGGGGGCTCGCCGGGGCCAGGGGCCGGGTACGGGTAGGTCGGCGCGGAGGGGTCGGGCAGCGGCGGGCCGAGCTCGATGGTCGGCGGGTCGTCGCGGTCGGTGAGCTGGTCGCCGAGCTGGTCGGGCAGCTGGTCGCCGAGCTGGTCCGCGAGCTGGAGGGCCGGGGAGGGCTGGTCGGGCAGGGTGGGCTCGTAGCCGGTGTGGTCCTGCTGCCCGTAACCGCCGCGCTCCTGGGGTTCGTAACCGCCTTCGTAGCCGACCTGGGCGTGCACGGTGTGGCCGTGCCCCTGGCCGTCGTGCCAGTGCTGTTCCAGGTAGCGGGCGCCGCCGTAGCCGCTGTAGGTCTCCGCTTCGTACGGGGTGTCCTGGTAGCCCTGGGCGGGTTCGGGTTCGTAGTAGGTGCCGTACGGCAGCACGTCGAGGTCCGGCTGGTGGCGGGGGCCTGAGTGGGGGTGCTCAGGTCCGGGGAAGCGGTCCTCGGGTGTCATTCGCCCATCATAGGAAGACCACTCTCCCGCCGTCGTCACCTGGTGGGTATCCAATCCTCCGGAGCGTCAGCCGGGCGGTCCCGCAGGGTCCGTTTTGCCCCGGCTCGGTAGGGTCTCGTGGGTTTTTCGTGGGCGTACCGGCGGTTGTTCGCCGCCTTCCCGCCCGCTGCGCTACACCTCGCCCGGGGCGCGCGGCGGGCTGACGGTGGTGCGCGGGCTCCGGCGCTGGGAGGAGGCGCGGACGATCAGTTCGGTCGGCATCAGGGTGCCGGGGGGCGGGCCGTTGCCGGCCGTGCGGAAGCGGGGCGGGAAGAGCCGGGCGATGTCCACGCCCGTCCCGGAGTCGACCCCCTCGATGGCGTCGATGAGGAGGTTGACCACGGTGGTGCCGATCTTGCGCGGTTTGAGCGAGAGGGTGGTGATCGGCGGTTCGGTGGCCGCGTAGACGTCGCTCTCGCTGCAGGTGACCAGCAGCAGGTCGTCCGGGACCCGCAGGCCGTACCGGCGGGCGGCGGCCAGCAGGTCGGTGCCGTTGGGGTCGAACAGGCCGTACACCGCGTCCGGGCGGTCCGGGCGGGCGAGCAGCCGGTCGGCGGCGACGGCGCCGGCGGCCGGGTCGTGCGCGGGGTAGGCCTCGTACACCGGCTCCTGGCCGACCTTGGCGCACCAGCCGAGGTAGGCCTCGGTGGAGAGCCGGGTGTAGGTGTCGGTGCTGGTGCCGGTGAGCAGGCCGATCCGGCGGGCGCCGGCCTCGGAGAGGTGGTCGAGGATGCCGAGCACGGCGGCCTCGTGGTCGTTGTCGACCCAGGCGGTGACCGGGCAGTTGCCGGGCTTGCCGTCGCTGACCACCGGCACGCCGGACCGGTACAGCTCGCTGACCAGCGGGTCCTGGTCGGGCGGGTCGATCACCACGGTGCCGTCCAGGGCGATGTTGCCCCAGACGTCGTGGCGGGAGGAGGCGGGCAGCACGACCAGCGCGTAGCCGCGGCCGAGGGCGGCGCTGGTGGCGGCCCGGGCCATCTCGGCGAAGTAGGCGAACTCGGTGAAGGTGAAGGGTTCTTCGCCGTACGTCGTGACGGTCAGCCCGATCAGGCCGGACCGTCCGGTGCGCAGGGTGCGGGCTGCGGCCGAGGGGCGGTAGCCGAGGCGCTCGGCGACCTCGCGCACCCGGCTGCGGGTCTCGTCGGGCAGGCGGCCCTTTCCGTTCAGCGCATCGGAGACGGTGGTGATCGACACTCCGGCGGCTGCTGCCACATCCCGGATGCCGGCCCGCTCCAGACGCCGTGAGGTGGTGGGACGCCGACCGCTCTGGTTGGCTGCTGCTGTCATGGCGGACCGATCGTATGGCTCCTGACAAGGGTCTGTGACCGGCGCATCGGGAGCCTTTGGAGATACGTTTCTCCATGAGTGAGCCGGGGTTCACCCCTTCGATCCCCTCCCGAATCCAGCCGTCTTACCTCTGACATGTGCCAAAGGAACCGGGCAGAATGGCTGATCTGCGCCTGTCACCCGTCCGGGCATCTCACTCCTACGGGTGAGGGCGGTCGGTATCGTGCAAGGCACCCGACCGGGGTTGGTCCGGGCGCGTTCCGGGATTCCCGGGGGCGTGGCCAGGTTCCGCGGCACGGCGGCGATCCCGACCGTGCGAGGGCGGGCGGACCGGCAGAGAAGACGAAGGAGTACGACCGTGAGCAGTGGTACCTCAGCGCCGGGCCCGCGCCTGCGCCCGAGCCTGGACGGCATCCCCACCTACAAGCCCGGCAAGCCGGCCGGCGCCGACGCCTACAAGCTGTCCTCGAACGAGAACCCGAACGACCCGCTGCCCGGCGTCCTGGAGGCGGCGGTCGCGGCGGCCGGCTCCTTCAACCGCTACCCGGACATGGGTGTCAGCGAGCTGACCGCCGTCCTCGCCGAGCGCTTCGGCGTGCCCGCCGAGCACATCGCCCTCGGCACCGGCTCGGTCGGCGTCGCCCAGTCGCTGGTGCTCGCCACCGCCGGCCCGGGCGAGGAGGTGATCTTCGCCTGGCGGTCCTTCGAGGCCTACCCGATCATCACCCAGATCGCCGGCGCCACGCCCGTCCCGGTCCCGCTCAAGGACAACGGCGACCACGACCTGGACGCGATGCTCGCCGCCGTCACCCCGGCCACCCGGCTGGTCTTCGTCTGCAACCCCAACAACCCCACCGGCAACGTGATCCACCGCGCCGAGCTGGAGCGCTTCCTGGACGCCGTCCCCGGCGACGTCCTGGTCGTCGTCGACGAGGCGTACATCGAGTTCATCCGCGACGCCGAGGTGCCCAACGGCATCGACCTCTACCGCGACCGCCCCAACGTCTGCGTGCTGCGCACCTTCTCCAAGGCGTACGGCCTGGCGGGCCTGCGGGTCGGCTTCGCGATCGCCCACGAGCCGGTCGCGAACGCGCTGCGCAAGACCGCCGTCCCGTTCGGCGTCAGCCAGCTCGCCCAGGACGCCGCCGTCGCCTCGCTGCGCGCCGAGGAGGCGCTGCTGGAGCGGGTCGAGGCACTGGTCGCCGAGCGCACCCGGGTCGTCGCCGGGCTGCGCGCCCAGGGCTGGGACGTCCCGGACTCGCAGGCCAACTTCGTCTGGCTCGGGCTCGGCGAGCGCTCGCAGGACTTCGCGGCGGCCTGCGCGGCGGCCGGGGTGATGGTCCGGCCGTTCCCGGAGGGCGTGCGGATCTCGATCGGCGAGACCGAGGGCAACTCGATCTTCCTGGCGGTGGCGGAGGGCTTCCGCAAGGAGATCGACGGCTGAGGCCGGTCGCCGTCCCGCCCGCAGGGGCGCACTCCGGTCGGGGTGCGCCCCTGCGGCGTCCCGGGGCGCGGGGGCGCGTTCCGAGGCCGGGTGTGGGCCAGTCCGGTCTGAGGGCCGTCTTCTGAGGGCCGTCTGAGGAAGCCCTCCCGGATGGCCGGGGATTGCTGGGAGGGCGCTGGGAGTTCGGCCAACGATCGCCCACGCCCCGCCCAAGCCGCCCGCGCGGGCCGGTGGATATGGGAGGGATGTCCGGATCCGGCCGGTCAGTCTTCTCCCAGCCGCCGCCCAGGGCAGCGCAAGAGCGCCCGGCGAAGCTGTCCGCCATGAAGGTGCTCCCACGGCGGCGCGGTGCCGTCCTCGTCAACTCCGCGCTCGGCGTGGCCCTGCTGGGCGGTGCGGCCCTGGTGTACGCCACGCTCGACGGCAGCGGTGGCACGGCCGCCGCCAAGCCGGTCGCCCGTACCGCGACCGTCACCAAGGGAACGGTCCTGGCCACGGTGTCTGGAACCGGCACCCTGGCCTCCCCGACCGACGCCGCCCAGGACTTCGCCACGGGCGGGCGGCTCACCGCGGTCAAGGTCGCGGTCGGCGACGCCGTCAAGAAGGGCCAGGTGCTGGCGACGGTCGACACCACGGCGGCCCAGCAGCAGGTGGACGCCGCCCAGTCCGCGCTCACCACGGCGAACGCCAACCTCACCAAGGCCCAGGCAGGCGTCACCACCACGACCACCGAGCCGCTGCCCGGGGCCACACCCCCGGCGAGCGGCGGCAGCGGCTCCGGTGGGGGTCGCGGGGCGGGCGGGAGCAGTACGCCCGCCCCGCAGACCACCACCATCACCACCACCAAGGTCGACGACGCGGCCGTGGCCCAGGCCCAGCAGCAGGTCGCCACCGCGCAGACCACCCTCACCAACGCCCAGGCGGCACTGACCGGGACGACGCTCACCGCCTCGGTGGACGGCACGGTCGCCTCGGTCTCGGCCAAGGTCGGGGACACGGTGGGCGCCACGGCCTCCGGCACTTCCTCCTCCTCGGCCACCAAGTCCAGCGGCAGCAGCGCGAGTTCGGGATCACCCAGCGGCTTCATCGTGCTGACCAACCCGACCGGGATGCAGGTCACCGCCAACTTCTCCGAGCTGGACTCGCTCAAGTTGAAGAAGGGCGAGGCCGCCACCGTCACGCTGAACGCCCAGTCCGACACCAAGCTCAACGCGACCGTCCTGTCCGTCAGTTCGCTGCCGTCGAGCAGCGGCAGCGGCAGCGGCGCGGCCGGCTCCTCCGCCGTCCAGTACGCGGCCACCCTGCAGCTCAGCGGGGACACCAGCACGCTGCGCACCGGCCTCAGCGCGACCGTCCAGGTGATCACCGGCGAGGCGGACAACGCGCTCTCGCTGCCGACCTCGGCGCTGTCCGGCACCGGCACCTCGCGGACCGCCACGGTGGTGCACGAGGGCGGGGCCACCGAGCGGGTCGATGTCGGGGTGGGCGTCGAGGGCGACAGCACCGTGCAGGTGACCTCCGGTCTCCAGGAGGGCGACAAGGTCCAACTCCCCACCACCAGCGGCACCAACGGCTTCCCGAACGGCTCGTTCCCGGGCCTGGGCGGCGGTGGCGGCGGCGGTGGCCGGGGCGGCAACGGCGGTGCGGTCGGCATCCCGGGCGGCGGCGGCGGTGCCGGTGGCGCCGGTGGCGGCGGCCGCGGCGGTAAGGGCTGAGCATGCAGCACGTCATCGACAAGCGCGTCCCCGCGCAACCCGTGCCGGTGATCCGGATCAGCCGGCTCACCAAGTCGTACGGGCACGGCGACGCCACCGTGCACGCCCTGCGCGGCCCGTCCCGGCCCGGGACGGACGAACCGGCCGGCGTCGACCTGGACATCGAACAGGGCGACTACGTCGCCGTGATGGGCAGTTCGGGCTCCGGCAAGTCCACCCTGATGAACATCCTCGGCTGCCTCGACATCCCCACCTCCGGCCGCTACCTGCTGGACGGCACCGACGTCGGCCACCTCGACGAGCAGCAGCTCGCCCTGGTCCGCAACCGCAAGATCGGCTTCGTCTTCCAGTCCTTCAACCTGGTGCCGCGCACCACCGCCCTCGCCCAGGTCGAGCTGCCGCTCGCCTACGCGGGCGTCCGGTCGGCGGAGCGCCGGCGGCGGGCGATGGCCGCGCTGTCCCTGGTCGGCCTCGGCGAGCGGGCCGGGCACAAGCCCAACCAGCTCTCCGGCGGCCAGCAGCAGCGCGTCGCGGTGGCCCGGGCGCTGGTCACGGCGCCCGCCATGCTGCTCGCCGACGAGCCGACCGGCAACCTGGACAGCCGCTCGACGGAGGAGGTGCTGGGCCTGATCGACGGGCTCAACGCCACCGGCCGCACCGTCGTGCTGATCACCCACGAGGACGAGGTCGCCCTGCACGCCAAGCGGGTGCTGCGCCTGGTCGACGGGCAGATCGTCAGCGACGTCCGGCAGGCGCCGGTCGACGGGCCCCCGCCCGCCCTGCGCCGACAGGGGGTGTCGGCGTGATCCTCTGGCAGACGCTCCGCTTCGCGGTCGGCGGCCTGGCCGCCAACAAGGTGCGCTCCGCGCTCACCATGCTCGGGGTGCTGATCGGTGTCGCCTCGGTGATCCTGCTGCTGGCGGTCGGCAACGGCTCCTCCCAGGCGGTGAAGGACTCGATCACCTCGCTCGGCACCAACTCCCTCACGGTCAGCGCCGGTTCGGCGGCCGGTGGCTCGCGGGCCACCTCCTCGGTGAAGAAGCTGACGGTCGCCGACGCCAAGGCGCTGGCGAGCGACACGGACTCGTCGGCGATCAAGTCCGTCGCGCCGGTGGTGACGACGAGCACGACGGCGCTGTACGGGAACATCTCGTACAGCCCGGGCTCGGTCGTGGGCACCTACCCCGCGTACTTCGAGACCTCCAACCAGAAGGTCGCGCACGGCGACTACTTCACCGAGGACGACGTGCTCGGCTCGCGCAAGGTCGCGGTGCTCGGCGCCACGACGGCCAAGCAGCTGTTCGACGCCGAGGACCCGGTCGGGAAGAAGATCGTGCTCGGCGGGACGCCGTTCACGGTGGTGGGCGTGCTGGCCGCCAAGGGCGGCAGCGGGTTCACCGACCCGGACGACGTGGTGATCGCGCCGCTGCCGACCGTGCAGAACGCCTTCACCGGCTTCGGGGCGGTCAACCAGATCCTGGTCCAGGCGTCGTCCGCCGACACGACCACGGCGGCTCAGTCGGAGATCACCCGGGTGCTGCTCGGGACGCACGCGATCACCGACCCGACCAAGGCCGACTTCCGGATCACCAACCAGGCCTCGCTGCTGACGGCCCGGGAGAGCACGACCAAGACCTTCACCGTGCTGCTCGGCGCGGTGGCCGCGATCTCGCTGCTGGTCGGCGGGATCGGGATCACCAACATCATGCTGGTGACGGTCACCGAGCGGACGCGCGAGATCGGCATCCGCAAGGCGCTCGGCGCGCCCCGGGCCGTCATCCTCGGGCAGTTCCTGACCGAATCGACACTGCTGTCGGTGATCGGGGCCGGGCTGGGCGTGGCGGCGGGGATCGTCGGCTCGCACTTCAGCATCGTCGGCATCAAGCCGGTGGTCATCCCCGAGTCCGTCCTGGGCGCCTTCGGCATCGCCGTCGCCATCGGACTGTTCTTCGGCAGCTACCCCGCCAACCGGGCCGCCTCACTGCGGCCGATCGACGCCCTCCGGCACGAGTAGGAGCACTTCTTCGATGGAGCACGACGAACAGGTCGCCCTGCTGGCCACCGCGCCCGACGCGCGCGACGTGAGCGCGGAGCTGGCGGCGCCGCCGCGGCGGAAGCTGCCGTGGCTGTCGCTGGTGCTGGCCGGTGGCGTGATCGCCACCGGGGCGTTCGCGGGCGGGGTCTGGTACCAGCAGGGGCAGGGCGGGACCTCCTCCGGCGGCAAGTCCTCCGCTCCCCGGGCCGCCGCGGCGGGCGGCCAGGCGGCGGGCGGGTACGGACAGGGTGGCGCTCAGGGCGGTGGGCGCCGGGGCGGTCAGGGCCCGGGCGGCCAGGGCGGTGGCCAGGGCGGCTTCGCGCGCGGCACCGTCAAGGCCGTCGACGGCTCGACGGTGTACCTGACCGACGCCAACGGCAACACGATCAAGGTGACGACGGGGGACTCGACCAAGGTCCAGCTCAACAAGCAGGGCAAGGTCGCCGACCTCCAGCCCGGCCAGAGCGTGACCGTCGTCGGCACGCCCGACTCCAGCGGCGGCTACAACGCCACCCAGCTCGTCGAGGGCGCCGCCGGTGCCGGTGCCGGAGGCGGCTTCGGCGGAGG
Source organism: Kitasatospora sp. NPDC059827 (assembly GCF_042731675.1). Taxonomy (NCBI): domain Bacteria; kingdom Bacillati; phylum Actinomycetota; class Actinomycetes; order Kitasatosporales; family Streptomycetaceae; genus Kitasatospora; species Kitasatospora sp. NPDC059827. The sequence goes on from NZ_JBHWIV010000026.1 coordinate 90,852, forward strand.
TGCCCCCAAGAGCCCGTCCGGCGGCTGACCCGGTACCGCCGGAGGCCACTTCGCCCCGCTGGACTCATCCAGCGGGGCGAAGTGCTGCCCGGGGTCCTGCCTTGTGGCGGCCACTGGCACCACCTGAACACGCGTGGATGCGCAGGAAGTCGGCCCACCCGACTTCCTGTGCGAGGTGACCGGTCCGGTCCGGCTGTGGGCGGGCCTGCCGTGGCGGACGTCAGCCCCGGAGCGGCACCGGGTTCTCCGGGGAGTCGAGCCAGACGGTGTGGGTGCCCGGGGCGGCCGGGGCGTCCGGGGCGACCGGGGCGACCGTGAGGCCGAAGCGGTCGAGGCCCGGCCGGCCCTGGTCGTCCCACCAGCGCCAGGCGGCCTCCACCTCGTCCCAGAGGTTGCGAGGGCCGGACTGGTACACCTCGTACTCGGTGCGGCCCCGCCGGTGGTCCGCGGATGCCCATGACCGGGTGTCCCGGCTGTAGAGCCAGAGGGTGTACGCCCCGTCGTCGTAGCGCTCGGCCCGCCAGAAGGCGCCGGGCACGGCCGACCCGATCACGAACTGCTCGAACCACCCGCCGGTGTCGGGAGGGGCGAGGGTCGTGGTGCTCCCCACCGCATCGGCGGGCCACGGCTTCCCGTGCAGGTAGTCCTCGAACGGCGGCCGGTCGGTGCGCTGTTGGCGCAGCCGCATGAACGCGGAGCTCCGGGTGAACCGGCCGCTGGCGCTGGTGCCGTCCTCGTTCACGGTCAGCCGGACGATCTGCTCGCCGCCGTACTCGGTGCCGAACGGTGCCACGATGATCCCGCCGGGCGCGGACTGGGCCAGCCACGCCCCGGGGATCTCCAGCAGCGAGCAGGTGGCGATGATCCGGTCGTAGGGGGCGCCGTCCGGCCAACCGTGCCGTCCGTCGCCCTCGACGACGGTGGGTGCGAGTCCGGCGAGGCGGAGGTTCGCGCGGGCTCCCCGGGCGACGTCTGGGTCGTACTCGACGGTCACCACGTTGGGATTCCCCAGGCGGTGGGCCAGCAGGCCCGCGTTCCAGCCGGTGCCGGCGCCGACCTCCAGCACCCTGTTTCCCGGGCGCACGTCGAGGTCCTGGAGCATCGAGAACACCATGGTGGGCATGGAGTTGGACGAGGTCGGGGTGGTTCCGAGTCCGTCCCCGTGGTGCTGCCCGTCGTCCCACTGCGTGGTCAGCGGGATGTCGGAGTAGACCGCCCGCCGCCACGCGTCGGGGTCCTGCGACCGGTACACCACGGGGTTTTGTCGAGTGCCGTCCGCGATGCCCGGCCAGATGCGATCCGGGACGAACAGCTGGCGGGGTACGGCCCGGAAGGAGGGGAGCCAGTCCGAGGAGAGCGCGCCGCCGGCCACCAGCGCGGAGGCGAGCCCCGCAGGGCCCGCCTCCTCGTGCGTTTCGCCGGTCACTTGCCGCCGCCACCCGCGGGGGAGGAGCCGTCGGAGGTGTTACCACCCTCGTCGGACCCACCGCCGCCGTGCCCGGCGCCCTTGTTGCTGTCGTCCTGCTGCCCGCCACCCTTGCCGTCGCCGGACCCGCCTCCGCGCTTGCCCATGTGATTCCCCTTCCGCTGTCAGTTCGGCCGAGGTGATTCCCTCTGCCATCTGCCTTTATCGGCACAGGTGACGTTACGGAGGGTGAGGTGTCGGCCTCCATGAACTTGCACGAACTTGCATGCCAACTAAGCTTCCAGGCAGCAATATTGAACGCTTATCACCCGTGCGGAGAGCTTGTGCAAGTCCGAGCAAGCTTTGGAGCAGCGAACCGACCGTGGCCGTAGAGTTTCGTTGACATCGGTTCCGAAACCAGCCGGGACCACCGCCCCAGCATGTGGTGGACCCTGCAGTGCGGGAAGTCCGCTTTCGGCTCCTGGCAAGATCGACGGTGCGCTGATCCGGATGCACCACTACGAAGGCCAGCTCCATGACTCTGCGTCCCTCTCCGAAGGTTCAGAAGGCTCGCGAAGCCCTCGCCGGTCGGCTGAGCGAGATCCGGAAGGATGCGGGGATCAGCGGGCGAGAGCTGGCAGTCAGGTGCGGCTGGTCGGAATCGAAGTCGTCCCGGATCGAGAACGCCAAGACCCCTCCCTCCGACGCAGACATCATGGCGTGGTGCCGAGCCTGCGACGCCGGCGGTCAAGTCCTTGACCTGATCGCCGCCAACAGGCCGTCCGATGAAGCTCATGCGCAGTGGAAGCGACTCCAGCGGAGCGGGCTGCGTCGCCTACAGGAGTCCACTGGGGACCTGTACCGGCAGACCAAGGTGTTCCGGGTCTACGTCTCCGACGTGATCCCGGGGTTTCTCCAGACACCTGGATACGCCACCGCCCTGCTCTCCTCCATCGCTGCCTTCCGGGGAACCCCGAATGACGTGCGTGACGCCGTGGCGGCCCGCATGAAGCGCAATACGGTGCTGAGCCATGGCGCTCACCGGTTCTCGTTCGTGCTGGAGGAGTCCGTGCTGCGGTACCGCGTGTGCAGCGCCGAGGCCATGGCGGCGCAACTAGGCCACCTGCTCGGGGTCATGGACCTTCCGAACGTCGCCGTCGGCATCATCCCGTTCGCGGGTCGACGGAGTGTCTGGCCCATGCCGACCTTCACCATCTTCGATGACACCAGGGTCCACGCGGACACACTGGACGCCGCCTCGACGCTTACGGAGCCCAGCCAGGTCGAGCTCTATGCCCGCGCCTTCGATCGGCTCTCACAGGGGGCCGCGCGAGGCGCGGCAGTGCGTTCCCTTGTTGCGGGCGCCTTGGCCCACCTTGATTGATTCGTCACTACCAGTTGAAGGGAGGTGATCGCGTGGCACGGACCGAGTACTACGACGATCCCGACGCCCCCGAGCCGAACCGGCTCGTCGTGGCGGCGTCTGCCGTTGTGACGGATCCCGAAGGGCGCATCCTGCTCCAGCGGCGCACCGACAACGGTCTGTACGCGCTGCCGGGCGGAACCATGGATCTCGGCGAATCACTGCCGGCCACGGCCGTCCGGGAGGTCCGCGAGGAGACCGGCCTCGACGTCGAGATCACTGGGCTCGTCGGCACGTACACCGATCCCCGGCATGTGATCGCGTACTCGGACGGCGAGGTCCGGCAGCAGTTCAACGTGTGCTTCACCGCGCGCATCACGGGCGGTGAGCTGCGGATCTCGGACGAGTCCACCGACCTGCGGTTCGTCGCCCCGAGCGACATCGAGGGGTTGCCGCTGCACCACACCCAGCGTCTCCGACTTCAACACTTCCTGGAGTGCAGGGCGGTCCCCTACCTCGGCTGACGGCGGTCGCCCGCGAGGCCCCCGCCTTCCCAGGCGGGGGCCTTCGCGTGTTTCAGTCGCGGTCCTCGGGGGGCTGGATCTTGAGGGTGGTGATGACGCCGAGGGCGACGGTGGTGAGGGCGAGGGCGAGGAGGGCGAGGAGGATCGCGCCGATGAAGTAGTTCACCGGTGCCAGGCCTCGTCGCGCTCCAGGTCGCGGAGCAGATGGAGGAGGTTGAGGAGGGTGCTGACGGGCGCGTTGCCGAAGTCGATGAGGATGCGGCCGTCGAGGGTGGTCTCGCCGGGCGAGGCGGAGCCCCAGAGGAGGCCGTGGGGGAGGCCGCGGCGGTGCAACTCGCCGAGGAGGGTGGTGATCTGGGGTTGGGTGTAGTCGCGCATGCGGGGGTCGTCGGGCGCGATGGGGTCGCGGGTCACGAGGCGGCGTCCAGTTCGTACCAGGTGGTCTTGCCGTGCTTCTGGGGGTCGACGCCCCAGCGGTGGGTGAGGCCCTCGACCAGCTGGAGGCCCCGGCCGGTCTCGGCGAGCTGGGTGGGGGTGCGGGGCTGGGGGAGGGCGTCGTTCTCGTCGGAGACGGCGACGTGGAGGGTGGGGCCGAGGAGGGAGAACCAGACGACGGGCGCGGGGGTGGCGCCGTGGCGCCAGGCGTTGACGATCAGCTCGGTGAGCGCGAGTTCGGCGTCGTGGATGGTGTCCGGGTTCCAGCCGCTGCGGGCCAGGGCGTCCCGCAGGGCCTGCCTGGCGAGGGCGAGGGCGAGCGAGGGGGCGGGGGTGTTACGGGTGCACACGGGAACCTCCGGGAGGCTGTGGTGTGGGAGAGGGGAGACGGCGGATACGTCGCCGTGAGCCAGGCCGGGGCGGCGGCTGCTCTGCGGCGCGCGGGAGGGCAGCAGGCGCCTACTGCCCTTGATGCAGGCATTACTGACGATCCGTCGGATCGAGCTGTGAACGACGATAGCGCGCCCCGGTACAGATTTGTGCCGGAGTGCTAGAAGTTCCCTCTAACGTGGCAGCGCCTCTGAGGCAGACTGGTCCCACGACCTGCAGAGGAGACTCCATGGTGCTTCGACCGAACCCAACTCTCCGTCAACTCCGCCTGGGCGCAGAGCTGCGTAGGATGCGGGAGCAAGCGGGGCTTGGCGGCAGTCAACTCGCCCGTGCGCTGGGCATCAATCCCGCTCATGTGACGCAGATGGAGAGCGGCAAGACCGGTGTCAGCGTCGAACGCCTGCGCACGATCGCCGCGCTGTGCATGTGCGTCAACGAGCCTCTGATCGAAGCCTTGGCAGGCATCATTACGGACCGGGATAAAGGTGGCTGGTGGGAGGAGTACCGCGGTCGCCTGTCACAGGACTTCCTTGAGGTCGCCGAGATCGAAGGCCACGCACGGGGGCTCTCGGCCTACACGATGGCCTTCATCCACGGGCTGCTCCAGACGAACGACTATGCCTCGGCCGTCTTCGCCCGCTCCTATCCGCCGCTTCCGAGTCACGAGGTCGATCTGAGAGCGGCCTTCCGCCTGCGGCGTCAGCACATCGTCCGGTCCGAAGCGACCCCGTTCACCGCGTACATCCATGAGGCGGCGCTGCGCATGCAGTTCGGCGGAGCCAGGATCCATGCCGAGCAACTCGGTGCTTTGGTGGATGTTTCCGGTCAGTCCAATATCTCAGTTCGAGTCGTCCTGTTCGACGCCGATACGATCCCGCTCCCGAATGAGAACTTCACCTACGCCGAAGGACCGGTGCAGGAACTCGACACGGTCCAGGCGGACTCGGGCGTCGGTAACTTTCTCTTTGATGCACCAGCTCACACAGCTCGGTTCCGGTCGCTACTTGCCCAGATTGACTCGGCTGCCCTCACGGTAGGCGAGTCGCGAGATTTCATTCGATCCATCAAGAAAGACATGGAAAGCAAGTATGTCTAACTCTGTTTGGCAGAAGTCCAGTTACTCAGGTTCCAATGCTGACTGCGTTGAGGTTCGCACTGTCGACGGGCTGATCGAACTTCGCGAATCCGATGAGGGCGATGTCATCGTCCGCACCACCGCCCCGAAGTTCGCTGCACTCCTCCGAGGCGCCAAGGCGGGCGAGTTCGACCACCTCATTACCAACCCCTGAGCGAATCGTTCCGGCGGCCTCCTGCTCCCCGCAGGAGGCCGCCGGCGTGTGACGGGCTCCGCCCTCCTCCGATCCCGGAGGTTTAGAACGCGCCGTTCACCCGTTCGAGTGGCTGCCCTCGAACCCCCGCCCCGGATGATCGCCGCGAAGCGAGCATGGCTACGACAGTTCGTCACCACCCTTGCCACCAAAGGCGGTTACAGCTATGCCCGTTTCCGATTTCCCGGAGAACCCGTTCGTCCTCAACGCCGACGACCTCGCGAGGCTGGACGCGATCCGCGAGGCACTTCTCGACCCGTCGCCGCGCCGGATCGGACGCCTGGACCAGTGGGGTCTGGCCGACACCTACGAGACCAGCGCCGAGATCGCCGAGTACCGGGAACTGTCGATCGCCATGTCGGACGGGACGATGATCGACGCGTCCCTCAGCGTCCCGCGCAACCTCGCGCCCGGGCAGACGTGTCCGGCGGTCGTCCTGCCCGCCCCGCTGATCAACATCGGGCACCGCGCCTACCTCGGCATGTTCCCGCGGCTGCTCCAGGGCGGATACATCGTCCTCGCCTACAGCCAGCGCGGCCTGGCCGCCTCCGGAGGCGAAATCCACGTCGCCGGGCCGCAGGACGTCGCCGATGCCACCGAGCTCACCAACTGGCTGGTCCAGAACGAGGGCGTCGACTCCAACCGGATCGGGTTCTTCGGCTCCTCCTACGGTGCGGGGACGAGCCTGCTGGCGGCCGCCAACGACCAGCGGATCAAGGTCGTGGCCGGCACCAGCGCGTGGGGCGACCTGTTCGCCTCGTTGTACGAGAACGGCACCCGCCACCTCAAGGCCTTCGAGGCGCTGGTGGAGCTCTTCAAGGAGGAGCGCTGCTCGAAGGAGTTCCGCGGCGTCATCGAGAAGATCCGCAACAACACCATCGACGACGAGGTCCGGGAGTTCGCCCGGGTGCGTTCGCCTCGGGAGTACCTGCGGTCGTACAACGATGCCGGTACGCCGATCCTGCTGACCACCGCCTGGCACGAGACGATCTTCTCGGTGCCCGCCGTCGTCGACCTCTTCACCAAGCTGACGAGCCCCAAGTCGCTGCTCGTCCAGGTCGGCGACCACGGCAACGGCGAACTGGCCGGTCTGGCCGGCCTCTTCGCCAAGCCCACCGAGATGGCCTACCGCTGGCTGGACTACCACCTCGGCGGCCACGCCGGTGACGGTCGCGAGCCCCGGTTCGGCGTCCGCTCGGAGTACATGCACAACCTCCTGTCCGACCTCTTCCACGACAGCTGGGAGGACTACGTCCTGCCCCGCAGGCGCTTCCACCTCACCGGCCCGGTCGCCGGCCGGCGGGACGCCCAACTCGCCGAGGGGCAGCCGCAGTCGGGCTGGAGCCGCGCCGTCAAGGCCACCGGCCGGGACACCGAGGTCGTCGTCGCCCCGAAGCTGGTCCAGACCGGCCTGGCCGAGCGCATGGGCCTGCCGCACGTCTACAAGACCGACGGGATCGACCGCGAGCTCGCCGCGATCTGGACCACCGCGCCGCTGACCCGGCGGATGCGCGTCCAGGGCGACCTGGAGCTGCGGGTGACCGTGAAGCCGCGGGCCATGGACGCCACGATCGTGGCCTACCTGCTGGACTGCGACCCGGTCACCGGCAAGGCCCAGATCATCAGCAACGCCCCGTACACCCTCACCGACCAGCAGGCCGGCCAGGTCACCACGGTGACCTTCCCGCTCCAGCCCGCCCACTACGTCCTGGCCGAGGGCCGGGTGCTCCAGCTGGTCATCGACACCCACGACCAGTTCTTCGCGGACGCCAACTCCGTCCCGACCAGCCTTGAGATCACCTCCCCCGAGGGCGCCGAGTCCTACCTCGACATCCCGCTCGGCCCGCTCGACTGACCTGGGGTGGGTCTGGCCCCACCCCAGGTGTGGGGCCAGACCCGTGTTCCGTCCTCCGCCGTCTCCGTAGATTCGTTCTCACCACGACACGGAGGACGGAACAATGGCGACCACGACGACCGCGAACCTCGGCAACTCCCGCACCGACGAGGCTTTCTCGATCGCGAAGAAGTGCATCACGCTGTTCGGCGCGATCGGTGTGATCACCCTCGCGGTCGTGGTCGTGATGGCGGCCACCGGGCATGCGAGCACGCCCTTCATGTGGATCCGCGGGATCATCTTCCCCGCCCTCGCCCCGGTGCTCCTGCGGATCACCGCCCGGGCCGCCGGTGGCGACTACAAGGCCCTGGACCGGATCCGGACGGTCGCCACCGTGATGCCGATCGCCGTCATCGCCGTGGACCTGATCCCCGGGATCTGCCCGCCCTGGTACGCCGTCCTCCAGGGCCTGTCCGCCCTCGCGGTCCTGCCGATCGCCTTCCTCACCCGCACCAAGGCCGTCACCACCGCCATCCCCAAGCCGTGACCCCGATCGCGGCAGCACCCCGCGGCACAGGAAGTCGGCCCGACCGACTTCCTGTGCCGCACCGCTGTTGGCGCTACTGGTACCAGTCGTCGCCGCCCTGGGCGAGCGAGCGGCCCAGGTAGTCCCGCAAGTCCCGTGCCACCCACCGGCGGCTGTCAGACTCGTGCTCCCAGACGAAGATGTCCGGACGCACCGGAGTCCGCACGAAGGCGAACTGGTCCCCGCCGCCGTTGTCCCCGAAGAACAGCAGGGCGTCGAAGGGCATGTACAACTCGGCGAAAGAACGGTCGGACCGGAACAGCAGGTTCTGCTCGACGATCTGCTCGACCGACCAGACGGTGTCCACCCAGGTGCGCCCGACAACCCCGTCGCTCTCCAGCAACAACTCCCCCAACTCACCGGGCAGCCCGAACCCGAGCCGCCGCTCCGCCTCAGCCAGCGCCGCCACCTGCACGGGTTCCCGGAACCCCACCTCGGAATAGGCCCCAAGAGCCGCTTCTCTCCACATCCCCCGCACACTACCCAGCCGCCGCCGAGCTTTCGCCCGCCTCTTGCCTCCACCCGGCTCGACTCGGGAGCATCGCCGTAGGACCGGGCGAGCGAGGAGACAACCGTGACAACCTCATCCAGGACCCTTGGAGACTGGCTCTCGGAGTTCGAGTGGGAGGCGTTCCGGCTTGAAACCCTGGACGACTACAGCCGGTCCGGCGGAGTTGCTGCCTATCAAGCCTTTCTCGCAGGCGAGGAGCAGCCGGAAGACTTCAAGAACTCCGGCTGGGTCGGGACTGTGGGCAACGCAGCCCGGGCCGGCAAGCGCATGTACCGGGTGCACATCCTTTCGCGTCCGCTCACGGACTATCTCCGTTTCGAGCTCGGCTGGGGGTACGTGCGGAACATGGCGGCCGGCGAGGAGTTCTTCATCCTCGACACCACCTACCGGATCAACCCCGTCCCCAAGGCACCGGACTTCTGGCTCTTCGACGACGCGACCGCCGCCGAGATGAGCTACGACGCCAACGGTCGGTACCTCGGCTCCGAGTTCCACACCGACAACAACCGGATCGCCGAGTTCAAGGCCTACCGCGACCTCGCGATGGCCAACGCCGTCCCGTTCGCGGACTGGTGGGCCGAGCACGGCGACTGAGCCGACCGACACCCACTCGATACTCGAATGCATTGACCGTGGGGCAAGATCCTCAATTCCAGGTCGGGAATATCCGCAGCGCGGCGTGGACAGGGCTCGGCGGGCCGCTCTAGCCTCGGCGGCAGCAGGTTGGGAAGTACCCGACCTGAGAGGGGTCAGCATGGCCGAGCGACCGCAACTCACCAGGCTCACGGGCAAGTTCGACGGCCCGACCTGTGACGACGACGACTGCCCGAATGTGTACGCCACCGACCGTGAGACCTTCGTCGTCCAGGGCGACCACTTCGTGGGCCTGAACGTGCCGGCGGGGGAGTCCGCCGTCGAGATCCCGCGGCACGTCCTGGAGGAGGCCGTCCGTGCTCTTGGATGGTGAGCAGTGGCGGGCGCACTTCGACGGCTACCGGCGTGAGGCGTTCCGCCTCGAAATGCAGCCGACCTACACGATGCCCAAGGAAGCCGAGAGCCTCTCGCGCTTCCTGCGCGGGGAGCCGAAGCCGGTCGAGCACAACACCGCGTGGCACCAGCGCGTGCGCGGTTTCGTCTCTGCGGGTCGTGCGATCGGGCGGGTCCGGGTGGTCCGTCGGCCTCTGACGGATTACCAGCGGTACCAATTCGCCTGGGGAATCCCCGGGAACATCGCAGCGGGGGAGGACATTCGAATCCTGGACGCAACGGACCGGGATTTCGGGCTGCCGAACCAGGACTGGTGGCTGTTCGACGACTCCTCGGCGGTCCACCTCAATTTCCGCCCGGATGGAACCCAGATCAATCGGGAGCTGGTCACCGGTGACATGCGTCGGTACCAGGAGTGGAAGGGACTCGCCATCGAGCATTCCCTTTCCTTCGCCGAGTACCTGAAAGAGCATGGGTGACCCTCGATCCCGATCAGCTCGGCAGATCGAGGTCGGATCTGGCTGAAACGCTGCGAAGGCTCCGACTGGAGGCCGGTCTCACAGGAGACCGGCTTTCGGTGCGTTGTGGCATGTCACAGAGCAAGATCAGCAAGATCGAGACCGGACGAGTGACCCCGACCCTGGTCGACGTTGAGCTCATCCTCAGGGCGCTCGATGTGCCTGCCGCCGTCCTCCAGGAGGTTTCCGCGCTGGCGCGGATCGCGAACACCGAATGGCAGGACAAGCGCGCTTCCTGGCGGCGGGGCGTCGAGAAGCGCCAGGCCGAGCTGGTGTCGCTGGAGAGGGACGCGACAGAGCTGCGGTACTTCCTGCCGGCGATGATCACCGGTTTGCTGGCGACGCCCGAGTACATCCGGGCCAGCCTGAGTCATTCTCCGGGCGACAGGGCGGCTGTCACGAGCCGCAAGCTGGAGCGCCAGGTGGTGCTCCACGACGAATCGAAGTCGTTCACTTTCCTCTTGACGGAGCAGGCGGCGAACTGGGCGCTGATTCCACCTCCGGCGATGGCGGTCCAAATGGACCACCTGGTGTCGCTTTCCCATCTTCCGGCTGTTCGGATCGGCGTGATCCCGTACGGCACACTTCTCACCCGTGGCCCGATGAACACGTTCACGATGTATGACGACCGCCTCGTCACCATGGAGTCGTTCACCGGGCGGATGGTGTTCCGGGATCCGCGGGATCTCCTGCACTATCGTGAGATCTTCGCGGCGTTCGAGGGCTGTGCACTGTTCGGTGAGGCTGCCCGCGTCCGGCTGTGCGAATGGGCGGAGCGCTGTCGAGGGACATCCTGAGATCTTTAGTCGATGTCAGGAATATCGGTGAGTGGCTGCCCGGAATTCTCGTAATGTGCTCCTCGCTGGTTGGATATCTCATCCGCAGGAGGAAACGCACATGGGAAAGCACCGCGGCGGATCGGGTGGGGACGGTCCCGGTAAGGCCGATGGGGGTAGTGGGGGCGGGCACTCCGGGAAGCCGGATACAGCGCCGCACGACGGGCAGCGGGACGCGCCGCCCAAGAACCTGCCCAAGCCGTCGAAGCCGTAGGGGGCGTCATGACGTGGTACGAACTGGCCGATGCGCTCCGGGAGTCCGGCGCGCTGTCGGCGGACTGGGAGAAGGCGTTCCGGGCCACCCCGCGCGAGTTGTTCACCCCGGACCGGATCCTGGACGAGGGCGAGTGGCTCGATCGCGCGGAACAGCCGCACCGCTGGGCCGAGTTGGTCGCCTCCGACCTCGCCCTGGTGACGCAGGTCTACGAGGGGACGGACACGCCGTCGTCGTCCAGCTCCATGCCCACGGTGGTCACGCAGATGCTCCGGCACCTGGACGTGGCCGAGGGCATGCGGGTGCTGGAGCTGGGCACCGGCACCGGGTGGACGGCGGGCCTGCTGGCCGCCCGGCTCGGCGCGGAGCGGGTGACCAGCGTCGAGCTGGACCCCGAACTGGCGGGCCGGGCGCGGCAGCGGCTGCACGCGGCGGGCCTGCGGCCCACCGTGCTGGCCGGTGACGGCACCCTCGGGCACCCCGGGGGCGCCCCGTACGACCGGGTGCAGTTCACGGCCGCCGTCCAGCGGCTCCCGGCGGCGATCATCGAACAGACGGCGCCCGGCGGGGTCATCCTGGTGCCGTACGGCACGCCGTTCTGCAACGGGGCGCTGTTGCGGCTCACCGTCGCCGAGGACGGGCGGTCGGCGAGCGGCCCGTTCGTCGAGGACGTGTCGTTCATGTGGGTGCGCGACCAGCGCCCGGACTGCGGTGAGTTCGGCATCGAGGACGTCCGGCACGGGCCCTCCGGCATCGACCCGGACGAGGTGGCCGAACGGACCGACTGCGCCTTCGCCGTCGGGCTGCGGCTGCCCGGTCTGTTCCGGCGGAGCGTGTGGGCCGACTACGACCGGTTCGGCACCGGCCGGGCCGAGGTCTGGGACGGCACCTCCTACGCCCACTGCCGCTTCGCCGACCGGGACGGGCCGCACGCCGTGTCGCAGTCCGGCCCGCGCAGCCTGTGGGACGAGGTGACGGCGGCGCACGGTTGGTGGGTCCGGAGCGGCAAGCCCGGTTTCACCCGGCTCGGTATGACCGTGACCGTCGCCGGCGAACACCGCCCGTGGCTGGACGACCCGGGCAACGTCCTGCGCTGACCCCGATCGGGTCGGCCCCCACCTCACCGTGCTCGCGGCAGGTGGCCCTTGCGTCGGGTGAGGGGCGGCGGTAGACACGGGTGGATCTTGTTCCCCCGTAGACAGGCCGTTCGATGGCTCGTACGACCCCGCCGCGTCCGCTCGACGTGGAGGCGCTGTTCCCCGAGGTGGCCGCGTTCCGGCGGCCGGCCACCCGGCTGCATCCGCGGCCCGGCGCGCCGGGGCCCCGGGAGAGCTCGATGGGCGGGCCGGTGCTGTGGCCGTCCTCCGAGCCGTGGCCGCACTGCGCGGACGAGCATCCGCGGACGGCGTACTCCCCGCCGAGGACCACGGAGGGCCCGGTCCCGCTGGTGCCCGTCCTGCAGTTGTTCGCCGCCGATGTGCCCGGGCTCGAACTGCCGCCCGGCACCGACCTGTTGCAGCTGCTGTGGTGCCCCTTGGAACACGATCCGGACTTTGTGCCCCGCCCGGAGGTGTTCCGGTGGGACAGTGCCCGCCCGGACCTCGCACCGGTGGCGCCCTCCCGCCCGGAGGGTGCGGACGACGACTACCTGCCGGATCCGTGCGTCCTGCACCCGGAGGTCGTCACCGACTACCCGAACCGGGACCTGCCGGAGGAGGTCGCCGACGCGCTGAGGGCCAGGTTCGAGCAGGTGGAGGAGGAGACCGGTTGGTCGTACTGGTACCACCTCTCGGTGTCCAGCGGGATCAAGGTCGGCGGCTATCCGACCTGGACGCAGGAACCGGACTGGCCCGACTGCCCGTCGTGCGACCGCACCATGCGGCACCTCCTGACCGTCAACAGCCGCGAGTTCGACGGTGAGGGATGGCGCACCTGGCTGGCCGTCGAGGACACCCCGACGGAGGGCGAGATCTGGGACGTCCCGTACGAGGAGCGGAAGTCGGTCCAGTGCGCGCCGGACCTCACGATCGGCGACATGGGCGGCGTCTACCTGTTCGAGTGCCCGGACTGCCCGGACCGGCCCCTCGCGCACTGCTTCGACTGCTCCTGACGGACGAGCGGGGTGCGGCCCCCTCCCCTGCCGGGGGGAGGGGGCCGGGCCGTCGGGACGATGCGCCGACCGGGCGCGTGCCGGGACCGTGGAGGCATGAAGACGACCGTCCTGCGCCCCGCCGCCTACGCCGCCGCCGTGTGGGCCGCCGCGTTCTCCCTCGTCCACCTCTACTGGCTGTTCGGTGGCCGGATCGGCCTGCCGGACGGGCTGTCCGTCACCGGGAACACCCCGCTGCTGATCATCGACATCCTCGCGATCCCGGGGTGTGCCGTGGCGGCGGTGCTCGCGCTGGCGATCGTCCGGCCGTGGGGCGGGCAGCTGCCCGCCAAGCTGCTCGGGATCGCGCTCTGGGGCATCACCGCCGTCCTGCTGGTGCACTCGCTGCCGTCCGTGCCGGACTGGTTCGCCCTGGCCACCGGCTCCCGGACGACGGGTGACTTCGATGCGATGGGGCGGTTCGCGACGCTGCTCTACGAGCCCTTCTTCCTGGCCGGCGGGCTGCTGTTCGGCCTCGCCACCCTCGCCCGCCGTCGCCGGGGTTGAGGGCTGAGGGCTGAGGGGCTACGCCGGGTACTCCAGGCCGATGGCGCGTAGGACCTCGGCGAGCCACACCAGGTGGTGGCCGATGGCGCCACCATCGCCCTCACCCGCCGGACGCTCGACGACATCGCCGAAACCCCTGGTTTCCAGCGGAACTTCGACCGGGCGGTGCAGGACGGGAGGATCACGCCGGCCGGCGAGTACGCCCGGCAGGCGGCGGACAGTGACGCGGTGATACGGCGTGGGCGGGCCGGCCGCCCCCCCCCGGCCCCCCCCCCCCCCGCCCCCCCCCCCCCCCCAGCACCGGGTGTTTATAGGTAGTGAAAAAAAATACAGTTGATATAAATATAGAAAGTAGAGAGGTGGTGTAT
>NZ_JBHWIV010000027.1:0-38283 GCF_042731675.1 Kitasatospora sp. NPDC059827
GGCAGCAGCGGAGCCACCCGCTCCCACAGGTCATCCGGAACAAGATCGACACTCACCCGGACAGCCTGCCGACCAAGATCGTCGAGTACAAGGGTACAGCTCAACTCATTCTGAAACGATCAGTTAGTCCTGGTCCGTGAACATGACCTGATCGCGCACGAAGACCTCAAGATCCGCAACATGGTCAAGGCTCCCGTGCCGAAGCCCGACTCCGACCGGCCAGGCAGCTTCCAGCCCAACGGGGCCAGAGCGAAGGCCGGGCTCAATCGGTCGATCTCGGATGCCGGTTGGGGGGTGTTCCTGACACCGAGATCCTCCTGTGGTGCGCCGTCGCCGCCGTGGCCGCCGCCGCCCACGGCCCCGACCACGGCGGCCTGCCGGCCGCCCTCGCCCGGATCGCCGGCTGCGCGGCCGCCCTGGTCCTGCTGGTCCGCCCGCTGCTGCGCCGCCTGCTGCTCGGCCCCGCCCGGCGCGCCGTCACCGACCGGCCGCTGCTGGTCCTGCTCGCCGTCGCCGGCGCCGCCCTGCTCTGCGCCTGGACCGCCTCCCGGCTCGGCCTGCACGCGGTGATCGGCGCCTTCGCCCTCGGCCTGGCCATGCCCCGGGACGCAGGGGAGGAGCTGCGCCGGGCCGTCCAACTGCCGCTGCGCAACGCCGGCGCCCTGCTCGTCCCGGTCTTCTTCGCCCTCACCGGGCTGTCCGTGGACCTGCACGGCATCGACGCCGTCGGCCTGCTCGCCGCCGCGCTGCTGCTGGCCGTGGCCTGGGGTGGCAAGTTCGCCGGGGCCGTCCTCGGCGCCCGCCTCACCGGCGTGCCCCGCCGCGAGGCCGCCACCCTGGGGGTGCTGCTGAACACCAAGGGCCTGGGCGAGGTCCTCATCCTGACGCTGGGGCGGGACCTGGGCATCATCGGGGAGCGGCTGTTCACGATCCTGCTGCTGGCCGCCCTCGCGGCCACCCTGCCGGTCAACCCCCTCGTGCACCGCCTCGCCGGCCGGGCCGGCGCACGGGCACCGCGCCCGCTCCTGGAGGCCCGAGCGGCCCCGGGCGCCCCGGGCGGCTGACCCGGGGCGCCCGGTCGCCCTCCGGCCGGGGGCAACCGGGCCTGCGTCAGCGCAGGCCGGCGAAGAGGTCCTGCTCCGGCAGGGCGGCGCCGGTGGTGTCGCGGACCCGGACGAAGGTCTCCGTGCCCATCAGCTCGGTGAAGCGCTCCTTGCCCATCCGCAGGAAGAAGATGTTCTCGCCCTGGCTGGCGTGCGCGGCCAGCGCGTCGTACTTCTGGCCGCCGAAGGCGTGGGTGTCCACCCAGGTGGTGACCTCCTCGTCGGGCAGCCCGATCGGGGGCAGCTCGGGCTCGGGGTCCCGCCCGGCCCCGGCGGCGGCCTCCCCGGCCCCGCCGGCCTGCTCGTCCCAGTCGGTGCCGAACTCCTGCATCGCCGCGAAGAACCGCTTCATCGCCGAGTGCGGCGCGGTGGTCCAGTACACCTTGGACGTCACGTCCGGGGCCAGTTCCAGGGCGGCCATGGTGATCCGGTGGGCCTGGATGTGGTCGGGGTGGCCGTAGAAGCCGTTCTCGTCGTAGGTGACGACGACGTCCGGCCGGTAGTGGTGCAGCAGTTCGGCCAGCCGGGCGGCGCCCTCGGCGACGGGGGTGCCCCAGAACGAGCCGGGCGCCTCGTTGGCGGCCCAGCCCATCATCCCGGAGTCGCCGTACTCCAGCAGTTCGAGGTGGTCGACGCCCAGCACCCGGCAGCTGGCCTCCAGTTCGGTGCGGCGCAGCGCCGCGACCGCGGCCGGGTCGTGCCCCTCCTCGCCGGGCTTGACGCCGCCGGGGCCGTCGCCGCAGGCGCCGTCGGTGCAGGTGACCAGGACGGTGCGGACGCCCTCGGCGGCGTAGCGGGCGAGGACGCCGCCGGTGCCGGTGGCCTCGTCGTCGGGGTGGGCGTGCACTGCCATCAACGTCAGGGGCCGGTCAGCCATGGTCTCGTCCTCGGTTCGTTCGGGTGATCCACCCCCAGTCTGCCCGGCCGCTCCGACACCCCGCCGCCCGCCCTCGCCCGACGCCGTGGCCGGTGCCGTCCCGCGCCGTTCGCCGCGAACTGATATGAATGTTCTTCGGACAAGCAATTCACAACAGTTGACGCGTCCTCACTCGAGGTCGCCGCCGACTCCCGTCCGGGTAGCCCGCACTACCCGAACGGGTATCCGCCCGGGCCCACCTGAGTACCCGTACTCAGGTGGGCCCGGCGCCCCGCGCACCAGCATGGGGCCATGCACCCAGCAGCGACCCCGAGGGTCGGCATCACCGCCGTCGGCTCCCACCTGCCCGCCCGCCGGATCACCTCCCAGCAGCTCCAGGACGAGATCGCCGCCACCGCCCGACTCGCCCTGCCCGAACGGATGCTGGAGAAGGCCACCGGCATCCGCACCCGCCACCTCGCCGCCGACGACGAGTACGCCTCCACCCTCGCCACCGGCGCCGCCCGCCGTGCCCTGGCCGCCCGCGGCCTGCACCCCGGCGACGTCGACCTGCTGCTCTTCGCCTCCGCCACCCGCGACGTCTGCGAACCCGCCACCGCCCACATCGTCCAGGCCGAACTCGGCACCCGCGCCCACGCCCTGGACGTCAGCAACGCCTGCAACAGCTTCCTCAACGGCATCGACCTGGCCCGCGCGATGATCCTGGCCGGCCGCGCCCACCGCGCCCTGGTCGTCACCGGCGAGACCCCCAGCCGCGCCATGCGCCGCGACCCCGCCGACACCGCCGCCCTGCGCGAGGGCTTCGCCGGCTACACCTTCGGCGACGCCGGCGCCGCCGTCGTCGTCGAACCCGTCGCACGCGGCGGCATCCTCGACGTCGCCGCCGTCACCGCCTCCGAACACTGGCCCGCCGGCGGCATCCCCGGCGGCGGCTCACGCCACCCGCGCGGCGACGAGTTCAGCTACTTCCGCGGCGGCGGCAAGGAGTTGCGCGGCATCTTCGAACAGATCGGCCCCGCGGCCCTGACCGCACTCGCGACACGCACCGGCCTGACCTGGGACGACTACGCCCGGGTGCTGGTCCACCAGGTCACCGTCCCCTACCTGGAACGCTTCGTCGAACTCACCGGCGCCCCCGCCGACCGGCTCGTCCTCACCGTGCCCGAACTCGGCAACATCGCCAGCGCCACCATCGGCGTCCAACTCGACCGCATCGCACCCGAGTTGAAGCCCGGCGAGCGGGTCCTCATGATCGGCCTGGGCGGCGGCGTCAGCCTGATGACCATCGTCTGGGAGGCCTCGTGACCACGCTCTGGGTGATCGTCCCCGCCTACCAGGAGGAAGCCCGGATCGACGCCACCCTGCGCGCCCTCGCCGCCCAGCACGACCGCGACTTCACCCTCCTCGTCGCCGACAACGGCTCCACCGACGCCACCCTCGCCACCGTCCGCGCCTTCGCCGACCACGCCCCCTTCCCCGTCCACGTCCTGGTCGAACCCGAGAAGGGCGTCGGCTGCGCCGTCGACACCGCCTTCCGCCACGCCATCGCCCACGGCGCCACCCTGCTCGCCCGCACCGACGCCGACTGCCTGCCCGAACCCGGCTGGACCGCCGCCGCCCGCACCGCCCTGCACACCGGCCGCGGACTCGTCTGCGGCCGCGTCACCGCCCGCCGCGACGAACACGGCCCCGCCGGACGCGCCCTCTTCCGCCTCCTGGTCGCCCTCGGCGCCCTCTTCGGCCGCCTGCGCCCCGCCCACCGCCGCCGCCACGGCTACCTCACCCCCTACCGGATGCACGCAGGCAACAACATGGCCATCACCGCCGAGCTCTACCAAGCCGTCGGCGGCATGCCCCGGCGCCCCTCACCCACCGACCGCGCCTTCCTCAACCAGGTCCGCCGCCACACCACCGCCGTCACCCGCAGCCGCGCCATGGTCGTGCAGAACTCCACCCGCCGCATCCGCGCCTACGGCGTCCTCGGCACCGCCCGCTGGTACCTCGAACGCGGCCCCGGCCCCCGCCCCACCGACATCCGCTGACACCCCAGGGGGACCCGCCGTGCTCGACCGACTCACCCACGCCCTGCGCACCCACCACCCCGACCGCCCCGCCGTCCTGCACCACACCCGCACCGGCGCCACCCGCACCCGCATCCGCCGCGGCGACCTCGCCGACCTCGCCGACGCCTACGCCGCCGCCCTGCACGCCCGCCGCCTCACCCCCGGCACCACCCTCGGCCTCGCCCTGCGCCCCGGCCCCCGCGCCCTCGCCGCCCTGCTCGCCGCCCGCCGCCTGGGCCTGCGCGTCGCCGTCCTCGACCCCACCACCGGCCCCGACGTCCTCACCGCCCACCTCGCCCTCGCCCAACCCGGCCTCATCCTCGCCGACGCCACCGCCCAGGCCGCCGCCGGCTGGGCCGCACCCCTGGCCCGCCGCGCCGACCTGCGCCTGCCCCGCCTCACCACCCTCGGCCCGGTCGCCACCCTCGGCCCCCGCCCGCCCGGCTGCGCACCCCGACTGCGCCCCGCCACCACCCCCGTACCGCCCCACCGCCACGACCCCGACGCCGACGCCGTCATCGTCTTCACCTCCGGCACCACCGCCCGCCCCCGCGCCGTCGTCCACACCCACGCCGGCCTCACCGCCGCCCTGCACACCGTCACCGACCTCGTCCGGCCCCGACCCGGCACCACCCTCCTCGGCGGCACCTTCTTCGTCCTCGCCCCCGCCCTCGCCGCCGGCGCCACCGTCGCCCTGCCCGCCCGCACCCCCACCGCCCTCGCCCGCCAACTCACCCGCCTCGCCCCCGCCCACACCTACCTCACCCCGCCGCAGTTGCGCGCCGCCCTGGCCGCCGGCGCCCGCCTCACCGGCACCCTGTGGACCGGCTCCGCCCCCGCCGACGCCGCCCTGCTGCGCCGCGCCAAGGACGCCGGCGCCGACCGGGCCTGGAGCGTCTACGCCCTCACCGAACTCTTCCCCGCCGCCGCCGTCGAGGAGAGCGACAAGAGCGCCCACACCGACGACGGCGACCTCGTCGGCCACCCCCTGCCCGGCATCCGCACCCGCCTCGCCGACGACGGCGAACTCCACCTCACCGGCCCCGGCGCCCGCCACCGCTACCTCGGCCACGACCCCGACCCCTGGATCCGCACCGGCGACCGCGCCACCCTCACCCCCGACGGCCGCATCGTCCTGGCCGGCCGCCTCAAGGACATGGTCCTGCGCCGGGCCCGCAACATCTACCCGGGCCTGTACGAACCCGCCCTGCACATCCCCGGCGTCGAACTCGCCCTGCTCGTCGGCGTCCCCGACGCCGACGGCGACGAACGCCTGGTCGCCCTCGTCCAACCCGTCCCCGGCACCGACCCCCACCAGCTGCGCGCCCGACTGGCCACCCCGCTGGCACGCATGGGCGCCGCCCGCCCCGACGCCCTCCTGTTCGGCACCGTCCCGCTCACCGGCCGCTCCCGCAAACCCGACCGCGCCGCCGCATCCGCCCACTGCGCACGGGAGTTGACCCGATGACCGGCCCCCTCACCCCGCCCGCCGCCGCCCGCCGGGCCCGCCGCCGCGACCGCACCGTCTACCTGCGCAGCCACCCCCTCCTGTTCGCCCTGCTCTGCGCCACCCGCCACCGCCCCGTCCTACGCCTGGGCCGCACCCTGCTCGTCCACCACCCCGACGCCTACCGCGAAGCCCTCACCCGCATCCCCCTGCACCGCACCGCCCCCGGCACCACCGGCGCCGCCACCGGCCAACTGGCAGGCCCCTCCCAACGCCCCTACGGCGGAACCCTGTTCGACCAGGACGGCACCGACCACCGCACCGCCCGCCGCGCCCTGGCCACCGACCTCGGCGCCACCGCCCTGCCCCGGCTGCGCCCGCTCTGGCAGGCCCTGCTCGCCGAACGCGTCCCGGCCCTGGCCACCGGAGACCTCGAACTCGTCGACCTCGCCGCCGAACTGGCCGCCGTCACCGCCGCCGCCCTGACCGGCACCGACACCCCGCCCCGCCAACTCGCCCACGCCGCCCGCGAAGCGGCGGCCGCCGCCGCCCGCGACCACCTGCCCGGACCGCGACCGCGCCGCAGCGGCCGTACGGCCGCCGAGGCCGCCGCCCGCCTCACCGCCCTGCTGCCCGACCCGCACCACGCCGTGCTCGCCGTCACCGCCGTCAACACCACCGTCGCCGCCCTGCCCCGGGCCGTCGCCTGGTGCGCCGACGCCCGCCTGTGGCCCGCCGTCGACGCCACCACCGCACCCGCCCTCGCCGCCGAACTCCTGCGCCTGACCGCCCCCTCCCCGCTGCTGCCCAGGGCCGCCGCCGCCGACGCCACCCTGGCCGGCCACCCCGTCCGCGCCGGCGACCGGCTGATCCTCGTCGCCCGCCACGCCGCCCGCGCCCACCACCGCACCCCGCCCGCCGACCCCGCCGCCACCCAGGCCGTCTTCGGCACCGGCCCCCACGCCTGCCCCGGCGCCCACCTCGCCCGCACCCAACTCGCCGACACCCTCCTCGCGTTGGCCCCCCACCACCCCCGCGTCGTGCGCTCCCGTGCCGACCGCCACGCCGCCCTGCCCGGCTACGCCGCACTCACCCTGCGCCGAGGAGCCCCGACCGGGGGAACGCCGACCGGAGGAACGCCCTGACCATGCGCATCGCCATCACCGGCGCCACCGGCTTCTGCGGCGCCCACCTCGCCCGCGCCGCCGCCCAGTCGGGCCTGGACGTCACCTGCCACGGCCGCCGCCCCGGCCCCGTGGGCCGCCACCTGCCCTGGGACGCCACCGCGACCGACCCCGACCTCAGCGGCGCCGACCTCGTCGTCCACTGCGCCGCCGCCGTCGCCGACCTCCCGCCCGGCCACCGGGACGAAGCCCACCAGTACGCCGTCAACGTCACCGGCACCCGCCGCGTCCTGCGCGCCGCCGCCGGCCGCCCCCTCGTCCACGTCAGCAGCGCCAGCGTCTACGACCCGCGCACCGCGGCCACCGTCCTCACCGAGGACCACCCCACCGCCGCCGGCCACCTCAACGCCTACGGCCGCACCAAGGCCGCCGCCGAACACCACGCCCTCGCCGCCGGCGCCGTCGTCCTGCGCCCCCGCGCCGTCTACGGCCCCGGCGACCCCCACCTGCTGCCGCCCCTGCTCGCCCGCGCCCGCCGCGGCCTGCTGCCCCTGCCCGGCCCCGACACCGCGCTCAGCCTCACCGCCGTCGCCAACCTCACCGACGCCTGCCTGGCCGCCCTCGGCCTCACCGGCACCCCGCCCTGGCCCCCCGGCGCCTACAACATCGCCGACCCCGCCCCCTACCGCCGCGACAGCGCCCTGCGCCACGTCCTGACCGCCCACCGGCTGCCCGCCCGCATCGCCCACGTCCCCGCGCCGCTGGCCCGCCTCGCCGCCCGCACCACCCTGCTGCCCGGCCTCACCCCGTACACCGTCGACCTGCTCGCCCGCGGCGTCGTCCTCGACCTCACCCGCGCCCGCGCCCAGGGCTGGCACCCGCGCCACACCCTGGCCGACTACCGGCCCGTAGAGTCGTCCGGGCACCGGCCCCGTGAAGGAGATGGTCCACCGTGCTGATCGCCGACTTCGACGCCTACGGCCGGGTCGCCGACTTCGACCCGGCGACCGGACGGCTCGGTCCCGGCCGCACCGCCGACCCCGGGCAGCCGACGCACGGCCACTACGGCCGGCTCGGCGGCACCCAGGTGGTGTTCTACCGGGCCGGGGACGGGCTGCGGATCCGGGTGGGGGAGCGGGACCTGCGCCTCGACGCCGCCACCACCGTCCGGCACCGGATCGCCGAGCCGCAGTGCGTGCTGACCGTCGGCCGGGTCGTCGAGCTGCGCTACCCGGTGCCGCCGGAGTGGTACGGCCTGGCCGACGACCCGACCCCGTTCGTCGAGGCCGAGCACTTCGACCTCGGCCTGTTCGCCGCCAACGTCCTGGCCGCCCCCGAGCGGGCGGCCCGCGTCTACCGCTGACGCCCGGCCGGGGGCCTGCGGTCAGTCGGCGTCGAGCCCGCGGCCCAGGACGGCCGGGCCGAGGTCGGCGGGCAGGTGGGCCGCCGCCAGGGCGACCGCCTCGGCGGCCGTGGGGGCTTCGGCGAGGACGTGGGAGAGCGGGTCCTTGCCCGGCGAGTTGTAGAGCGGGTTGTCCCGGACGTAGTAGGGGCCGTTCGGCGAGGGGGTGATGGCCACCTCGTCGCGGAACGGGAAGTCGGTGCAGGAGCTGAACGCGACCGTCCAGTGGCTGAGGTACACGGAGAGCCGCCGCAGCCGCGGTTCGGCGTGGGCCGCTTCCACGAGGTCGGTGAACTCGGGGAAGTCCTCGGTCCGGGCCGCGTGTTCCCGCATGTGCCGCCACTGCAGGTCCACCACCGCGGCCGCCCCCTGGGCGAGGGCGTCGGCGAACTCGACGGCGCACTCGAAGGGCAGTTCCGCCGCCATCTCCCGCAGGCTCCGGCCCGCTGCCCAGGCCACGCCCGCCCGGACGACGGCCGCGAGGTCGGTCGTCCCGCCGCCGATGAGCTGGTTGGTCCCGCTGCGGCCCGCGATGCCGAACCGTCGGCGCGGGGCTTCGTCGATGTAGACGGAGAGCGGCTCGCGGTCGGGGGTCGAGGAGGCGATGCGCGCCGCGGTGAGGGAGCCCGGTGGTCGGGGCGCCACCGCGAGGGCGATGCCGAGGCCGGCCGCCGTCCGCTCCAGCAGCGCGGCCAGGCTGCCCGCGGCAGCCACGTCGGGGTAGAGGTCGAAGTCCATGGCAGCACTCTGTCGCCGCCGCGCGGTGAACGGAAGGGCGGGCGCGGGCCGCTGCGCCGCCGTCAGCAGCGCCGGTCGGGCCCCGGGTGGTGTCCGCGGGCCGCGCCCGCGCCGCCGGACAGGGCCCGCAGGGCGGCCCGGGCGGCGGCCTCGCCCTCGCCGTACTGGTGGGCGCGGGCCGCGCGCAGGGCGGCGTCGAGGTGGCGGGCGGCCTCCTCGTGGCGGCCGGTGGCGGCCAGGGCGCGGCCGTACAGGGTCTGCAGGACGACCCGGCGGGCGGCCGGGAAGGGCGGTTCGGCGAGGGCGAGGCCGCGGGCGGCGTGGTGGGCGGCCTCCGCGGGGTCGCCGCAGGCCAGGCAGGTGTCGGCGAGGTGCTGGCGGGCGAGGGCGACGAGGTCGGCGCGGCCGGCCTGTTCGGCCAGGGCGAGGGCGCGGCCCAGCAGGTCCCGCACCCGGGCGGGGACGTTCCCGGACCCGGGCCCGCCGTAGCGGGTGAGCGCGGCGGCGAGGTTGACCAGGGCGACGGCCTGGGCGCTGCGGTCCCCGGCCAGGGCGGCCAGGCCGGGGGCCCGTTCGAGGTGGACCAGGGCCTGCTCGGGCCGGCCCTCCTCCAGCAGCACCCAGCCGAGCAGGGCCCGGGCCCGGGACTGGGCGCCGGGGTCGAGGTCGGCCTCGGCGGCGGCGAGGCCGTGTTCGAGCAGCGGGACCCAGCCGTCCCGGACCTGCCACACGATCAGCGGCCACTGCAGCAGCACCAGCCGCCAGGCCCGGTCGTGCAGTCCGGCGCCGACGGCGGCCAGGGCGGCGCCGCGCAGGGTGTCGCGTTCGGCGGCGTACCAGGCCAGGGCGCTCGCCCGGTCGGGGAAGGGGCGCACCTCGACGGGCCGCCGGGCCCCGGCGGGCGGCTCGCAGCACGGTTCGCTGCCGGGCTCGGCGGCGGCGCTCGCGGCGAGCAGGGTGTTCAGCAGGTGGTCGAGGAGCCGGGGCAGGGTGTCGGAGTCGTCCTCCTCGGGCGGGGTGCGCAGGCTGCGGGCGTAGAGGCGCACCAGGTCGTGCAGGGTGTAGGCGTCCCGGTCGATCTCGACCACCAGGTGGGCGGTGGCCAGCTGCCCCAACGCGCCCGCGACGTCGGGCAGTTCGACGTCGGCGAGGGCGGCGGCGGTGCGGCTGTCGAGGGTGGTGCCGGTGTGGGTGCCCAGGCGGCGGAACAGCCGGCGGGCGGGGGTGGACAGGTGCTGGACGGTCAGCGCCAGGGCGGCGGCGACACTGGTGTCCTCCACCTCCAGCAGCCCCAACCGGCCCTGCTCGTCGGCGAGTTCGTCGGCGAGCGCGGCGAGCCCCTGGTGCGGGCAGGTGGCGAGGCGGGCGGCGGCCAGGCGCAGGGCGAGCGGCAGCCCGTCGCACAGCCGGGCGAGCCGGGCGGCGGCCTCGGGCTCGGCGCCGACCAGGTCGGGGCCCAGGTCGGGGCCCAGGGTGGTGGCGAGCAGGCTGACGGACTGCGGGGCGGACAGTTCGGCCAGCGGTACGGGCCGGGCGGCGTCCGAGGCGACCAGCCCGCCCAGCCGGTCGCGGCTGGTCACCAGGGTGACGCAGCCGTCCCCGTCGGGCAGCAGCGGGCGGACCTGCTCCGAGCGGCGGGCGTTGTCGAGCACGATCAGCATCCGGCGCCCGGCGGTCAGCTCCCGGTAACGGGCGGCCAGCGCCTCGGGGGAGGAGGGCATCTGCTCCGCGGGCAGGCCGAGGGCGAGCAGCAGCTCGCGCAGCACCGCACCGGTGGCGCGTTCGGGCAGCGGGCTGTGCCCGCACAGGTCGACGAACAGCCGCCCGTCGGGGAAGTCGGCCTGGCGCTGGTGCGCCCAGTGCACGGCGAGGGCGGTCTTGCCGACCCCGGCCCCGCCGGTGACGACGGTGATGGCGCCGGGGGCGCGGGCGGCCCGGTCGAGCGCGGCCAGCTCGTCCTCGCGCCCGGAGAACCCCCGGGGCCGCCGGGGGAAGGGCCACGGCGCGGGGACGGGCTCCGCCGGCCCGGCGGCGGGGGCGGGCGCCATCGCGGGCCCGGATGCCGTCGCGGGCCCCGGTGCCACGTCGCCGAGCAGCACCAGCTCGTGGGCCTCGGTGAGTTCCGCCCCGGGGTCGATGCCCAGCTGCTCGGCCAGGGTTCGGCGGGTGCGGTGGAACCACTCCAGCGCCTCCGGGCGCCGCCCGGCCCGGCCGAGAGCCGTCACCAGCGCGGCGACCAGCGACTCCCGCAGCGGGTTGAGCGCGGCCTCGGCGGCCAGCACGCCCGCGGCCGCGCCGTGGTCGCCGAGCCGCCCGTGGGCGCGGGCCAGCTCCTCCACGGCGGACAGCCGCAGCTCCTCCAGCGCCCGGGCGGCGCACTGCAGCGGCAGGCTGGGCTCGGTACCGGCGAGCGCGGGCCCGCGCCACAGCGCGAGCGCCTCCCGCAGGGCCGTCACCGCCCGGTCGGGCTCACGGGCGGCGCCGGCCTCCTGGACGAGCCGTTCGAAGCGCCGGGCGTCCACCGCCGCCTCGGGCACCCGCAGCAGGTAGCCGCCGCTGCCGCCGCTGCCGTCGGTGGCCAGCTCGACCCCGGCTTCGGGGGCCCGGTGCTCGGCCAGCACCGCGCGCAGCCCGGAGACGTGGTTGTGGATGACGGTGCGGGCGTGCCGGGGCGGCTCCTCCTCCCAGAGGGCCTCGGTCAGCCGGTCGATGCCGACCGGCGTGCCGGGGTTCAGCGCCAGCGTGGCCAGCAGACTGCGGCGTTTGGGCGAGCCGAGGGCGAGCTCCCGCCCGTCCGCGGCCACCACGGCCACCGAGCCCAACAACCGGAAGTCCACCAACGCCCCCACCTGACCAGCAAATATAACAAGCATATGACAGTAAGGGATCTGTCGATAACACACGGTGCCCCCTGCCCGGAGCACCTCGCACCACCCCGCGCGGCGCCCTGGACGGACCCGTACCCGATCGGATCCAATACCACCTCCGGACACCAGGGGAGGGGACCGATGCTGACCGACACCTCGACCGCCGCGGGCAGGGCGATCCTGCTCCACGACCGCTACCCCACGCTCGACGAGCTCACCGCCACCGCCCACCACCTGGCCGCCCGCCACCCCGGACGCTGCCGGCTGCGCACCCTCGGCACCTCCCGGGCCGGCCGCCCCCTCCAGCTCCTCTCGATCGGCCCCGCCGACCCCCGCCCCGCCTCCGGCCCCCGCCCCGCCGCCGACCGCCGCGCCGCCGCCGACGTCCTGGTCGTCTCCGGCGCCCACGCCGACGAGTTCTCCGGCCGCGCCGGCCTGGTCGAACTCGCCCACCGGGCCCTGGCCCGCCCCGCCCGGCACCCGGCCACCACCTGGCACCTGCTGCTCTGCCTCGACCCCGACGGCGCCCACCTGGCCGGCGGCGGCCTGCTCGCCCGCACCCTGCCCGCCTACTTCGCCGGCTACTACCGCCCCGCCGCCGAGGAACAGCCCGAATGGGCCCCGGCGATCGGCGGCCGCCTCCCCGAGAGCCGGATCCTGCTCGACCTGATCGACGAACTGCGGCCCGCCCTCCAGCTCTCCCTGCACACCGCGGACGTCGGCGGCACCTTCCTCCAGGCCACCGCCGACCCGACCGCCCTCGCCGCCCCCTTCACCCGCTCCGCCGCCGCCCTCGGCATCCCGGTGGAGACCGGCTCCTTCGACACCCACCGGCTGCCCGCCGTCAGCCCCGGCGTCTTCCTGATGGAGCCCGAGCACATCGACACCCAGGAGAACACCACCGGCATGCTCACCGACCAGGACGAGGCCCGGGGCGGCGCCCGGGCCGCCACCTGGTTCGCCCCCCGGCGCCACGGCGGGCGCACCGTCGTCGTCGAGGTGCCCGCCTGGACCAGCGACCGGCTCGGCGACGACGCCCCCGTCCCCGCCCAGGACGCCGACCGCCACCTGCGCGCCGCCGCCGACCAACTGCGCGACCGCGGCCGGCAGCTCACCGCCCTGCTGACCGCCCTCCCCCCGCACGAGGGCCCGCACGACACCCCGCTGCTGCGCGCCACCCGCACCCAGCTCACCGCACTGCGCCAACTCGCCGACGCCTGGGACCCGGGCACCCCCGAGGGGCCCCGCCCGGCATCGCCCCCGCTCACCCGCGCCCACCTGGCCGGCATCGACCTGTGGGCCCACCGCATCCCGGTCCGCGCCGCCGCCCTGCTGCGCCGCGCCACCCCCGCCCCGGACCCCCGCCCCGCCGACCTCCTCCACACCTGGTGCGCCCACTACCGCCACCGCTTCCGCCCCACCTGGCTCCCCGTCACCCGCCAGGCCGCCCACCACGCCAACACCGCCGAAGCCGCCGCGGCCGCCGTCCCCCTCCCCTGACCGGGGCGGGCTCAGGACTCGACGGGGTCGCGCAGGGCGGCGTGGGCCGAAGGCGGGGGAGTGGGGTCGTCCTCGGAGAGCAGTGAGCCCCGTACGCGTTGGACGTAGCGCTCGATCAGGTGGCACAGCACGCTGACGGTCGCGGCGACGTCCGGTTCCGGGACGCCGTCCAGGGCGTCGGTCAGGCCGGTGATGTTGGCCTGTTTCAGCCGCTCGAGCAGAGCGCGCCCGTCGGCGGTGAGGGCGACCCGGCGGGCCCGGCGGTCCAGGGCGTCGGGGGTGCGGGCCACCAGGTGCTGGCTCTCCAGGCGGTCGATCTGCCGGGTGACGTGGGAGGGCTTGACCATCAGCCGGGCGGCCAGGTCGCCCACCCGGCTGGGTCCGTCGGCCTCGGCGAGGGCGCGCAGCAGGTAGACGTCCGAGCGTGCGGCGGTGATGCCGGCCTTGGCGGTGCGGCGCTCGTGTTCCTGGGAGCGGGTCAGCAGGTAGGCCAGCGAGGCCAGTACGGCCTCCAGGTCTGCGGTGGCGGTGTCCGCGGTGGCGGTCCGATCGTCTGCGGCGTCCGACATGGGGGAACTTTAGCGGCCGGTGCGCCTCCCGGCTGCGGCGCAGACCGGTCACCGGATTTCGGACAGATTCGGCGCCCACCGGATGGGCCCTTTCGCCGCCACGGACCGCGAGTTAGCGTGACAGCGAGTTAGTTGCTTTTGGCACGTAAATGCTCCGGGCCCGCACGCCCGCCGCACCCGCGTGCCCCGCACGGCCGCACCCTCGCGTGCCCCGCACGGCACCGCGGGCCGGACCGGACCGACCCATCCGGCACAGCCAGCTCCGAGAGGGGAGCCCCCCATGGCCACCGCCGCACAGACCCCCCGCTTCACCCACCCCGCCGCCCGCGGCACCTGCCCCTTCGCCCCGCCGCCGGCCTACCAGCAGGCCCAGCAGGACGAGCCGATCGGCCGCATCTCCCTTTGGGACGGTTCCCCCAGCTGGCTGCTCACCCGCCACGAGGACATCAAGGCGGTGCTCTCCGACGCCCGGTTCAGCTCCGACTCCACCCGCCCCGGCTTCCCCTTCGTCAGCGCCGGCGCCCGCCAGCTGAACAACGGCCAGCCCGTCTTCATCCGGATGGACGACCCCGAGCACGCCCGCCTGCGCCGGATGCTCACCGGCGAATTCATGATCAAGAAGGTCGAGGCGCTGCGCCCCGAGGTCCAGCGCATCGCCGACGAACTGCTGGACAAGATGACCGAGGGCCGCACCGGGGCCGACCTGGTCCGCGAGTTCGCCCTGCCGCTGCCCTCCCTGGTCATCTGCCTGCTGCTCGGCGTCCCCTACCAGGACCACGAGTTCTTCCAGGAGTGCAGCCGCGTCCTGCTGCGCCGCGACTCCTCGGTCGAGGACGTCATCGCCGCCCAGGCCCGGCTGACCGACTACCTGGAGGAACTCACCGACACCAAGCACACCCACCCCGACGACGGCATCCTCAGCCGCCTGGTCGAGCGCGGCGAACTCAACACCGCGGAGATCGGCGCGATGGGCCGGCTGCTGCTGGTCGCCGGGCACGAGACCACCGCCAACATGACCGCGCTGTCCGTCCTCGCCCTGCTGCGCCACCCCGCCCAGCTCGAGCACCTGCGCCGCCACCCCGAGGCCGTCCCCGGCGCCGTCGAGGAACTGCTGCGCTACCTGACCATCGTGCACTCCGGCCTCACCCGGGTCGCCACCGAGGACGTCGAACTCGGCGGGGTGCGGATCCGGGCCGGCGAGGGCGTCGTCTGCATGATCAGCACCGCCAACCGGGACACCGCGCAGTTCGCCGACGGCGACAGCCTCGACCTCACCCGCGACGCCCGCCGCCACCTCGCCTTCGGCTTCGGCGTCCACCAGTGCCTGGGCCAGCCGCTGGCCCGGCTGGAACTGCAGATCGCCCTCGACACCCTCCTGCGGCGCCTGCCCGAACTGCGCCTGGCCACCGCCTTCGAGGACGTCCGCTTCCGCGGCGAGATGCTCATCTACGGCGTCCACGAGCTGCTCATCGCCTGGTAGTCCGGGCCCGCCCCCATCCCCGACCCACCCCCACCCCGCACCCCCCCACCCCCGAACCCCCCACTCCCGAAGGGAAACCCATGCTCGTCCGGATCGACCAGGAGAAGTGCTGCGGCGCCGGCCACTGCGTGCTCGCCGCCCCCGAGGTCTTCGACCAGCGCGACGAGGACGGCATCGTCGTCCTGCTCGACGCCCGCCCCCCGGCCGACCTCCACCAGGCCGTCCAGGACGCCGCCGCGGTCTGCCCGGCCGCGGCGATCACCCTGGAGAACGTGTGACCGCACTGCGCGAGGTGGCCGTCGTCGGGGCCGGCGCCGCCGGACTGCACGCCGCCGAGGCGCTGCGCCGGGCCGGCTACGACGGCCGCCTCACCCTCGTCGGGGCCGAGCCCGAACCCCCGTACGACCGGCCGCCGTTGTCCAAGCAGCTGCTCGACGGCCGGCTGCCCGCGCAGAAGCTGGCCCTGCGCGGGAGCGCCGCCCTGGCGGAGCTGCGGCTGGACCTGCGCCTGGGGGTGGCGGCCGAACGCCTGGACCGCGGCGCCCGCACCCTGCACCTGGCCGACGGCCGGCAGGTGCGCTGCGACGCCCTGGTGGTGGCCACCGGCGTCCGCCCGCGCCGGCTGCCCGGCGCCGAGACACCGCTGCCCGGCGCCCACGTGCTGCGCACGCTGCCCGACGCCCTCGCCCTGCGCGAGGAACTACGGCCGGGCGCACGGCTGTTGGTGGTCGGCGGCGGACTGCTCGGCGCCGAGGCGGCGGCCACCGCCGTCGGGCTCGGCGCCGAGGTGACCTGGCTGGTGGCGGCCGCCGCGCCGCTGGCCGCCGTCCTGGGCGCCGAGACGGCCGCGCTGCTGACCGGCCTGCACCGCGAGCACGGGGTGCGCATCCACCGGGGCACGGCCGCCGCCGTGCTCCGGCGGCACGGCCGGGCCGCCGGCGTACGGCTCGCCGACGGCGGCGAACTGGCCGCCGACGCCGTCCTGATGGCGATCGGCTCGGTGCCGGCCACCGAGTGGCTGGCCGGCAGCGGGGTCCCGCTGGCCGACGGCGTGGCCTGCGACGCCCACTGCGCCGCCGGCCCCGGCGTCTGGGCGGCCGGCGACGCCGCCTCCTGGCCCGACCCGCGCACCGGCCGCCGCCGGCGCCTCGAACAGCGCACCAATGCCACCGACCAGGCCCTGCTCGCCGCCCGCAACCTGCTGGCCGGCCCGGACGGCACCCGCCAGGCCTACGCGCCGGTCCCGTACCTGTGGACCGACCAGTACGGCCTGCGGGTGCAGGCCTTCGGCAGCCCGGGCGCCGCCGACCGCTTCGAACTGGTCGACGGCAGCCTCGCCGAGCACCGCTTCGCCGCCGCCTGCCTGCGGGAGGGCCGGGTCACCGGCGCGGTGGGCATCGCCGCCGCCCGCGCCCTGCGCGGACTGCGTGCCCAGGTCGCCGCCCACGGCCCCTGGCCGCCCGCCGCCGAACGGGAGGCCGCACCGGTCGGCTGAGCCGGGGGCCGGGGGCCGGGGCCGGCCGGCCAGCGAGGGGCGGCGGCCGGCCGACCCGGCGGTATCGGGGGCAAATCGCTACATTAGGGGCATTTGGCAGCAGCAGCGCCAGGCACCGTGCGCCCACGCAGAGAAGGCCGACCGCCTTCGGAAAGGGTCCCCATGCACCCCGCCCTCAGCCCCGCCGTCCTCGCCGAACTGCGCCGGCCCCGGCCCTACCCGGCGGTGTCCGTCCTGATGCCCACCCACCGCCGCGAACCCGACAACACCCAGGACCCGGTACGGCTGCGCAACCTGCTGGCCGAGGCGAAGGAACGCCTCCAGGCCGACCCCGAGGTCTCCCGGGCCGACCGGATCGACGTGGTCGGGCAGCTCGACAAGGCCCTCGCCGAGGTCGACCTGGTGCACGCCGAGGACGGCCTGGCGATCCTCGCCGCGCCCGGCGAGCACCAGGTGTGGACCTTCGCCCGCACGGCCCCCGCCCGGGTGGTGCTGTCCGACACCTTCCTCACCCGCAACCTGGTCTCCGCCCAGGCCGCCGAGCGCCCCTACTGGGTGCTGGCCGTCGCCGCCGACCGGGCCGTGCTGTGGAGCGGCACCCCGGGGCGGGTCACCGAGGACCGCGCGCACGGCTTCCCGCTGACCCGCGCCTTCTTCGACAACCCCGACCCGGAGCGCCGCGAGCGCATCGGCGACACCCCCAGCACCTTCCGCGACGAGGAGACCAAGACCTTCCTGCGCCAGGCCGACACCGCGCTCGGCAAGGTCCTGGCCGCCGACCCCCGCCCGCTGTACGTGGTCGGGGAGGCGCCCGCCCTGGCCCTGCTGGACGCCGCCGGCCCGATCGCCAAGGAGGCCACCGCCCAGATCCCGCACGGCGGCCTCGCCCAGGCCGACGTCGAGACCGTCCGCAAGGTGGTCGGGCCCGCCGTGCGCGCCCACGCCGAGCAGGAGACCGCCGACGCCCTCGCCCGGCTGGACAAGGCCCGCGGCCGCTCCGGGTTCGCCGCCGGCCTCGACGAGGTCTGGCAGGCGGTGGGGGAGGGGCGCGTCGCGCTCCTGGTGGTCGAGGAGAACCACCGCGCCACCGTCCGCGACGCCGGCGAGCACCTCGTCCCCGCCGAGGCCGGGGAGGCCGGCGCCCGCGAGGACATCGTCGACGAGGTCGTCGAGCGCGCCCTCGACACCGGGGCCCGGGTCGCCTTCGTCCCCGACGGCACCCTTGCCGACGCCCGCGGCATCGCCGCCGACCTGCGCTACTGACCGGACCGACCCCTCGCCGTCGCCCCCCCGGCGCCGCGCACCCCCCCGGGGGCCCCGCCCGGCAGAGCCCCCCCCCGCCCCCCCGCCCGGGCACGCCCCCCCCCCCCCCCACCGTCCCGCCCCCCCCCCCGCCCCGCCCCCCCGGGCCCGCCCCCCCCCCCCGGGGGCCCACGGCCGTCAACTCCCCGGCCCCGCCCGGCAGCACGGTCCGCGGATGCCGGGCCAGGTGCTCCATGGGCCGGTCCCACCACGCCCCCACGGCCGGGATGACGCACCCTCATGATCCGCCCGGCGTCAGCAGTGCGAGGCTTCGGCCATGGACGTCGACCCACCACCGCGCCGCCGCCGGACCGCGGCGGCCCCCGCCGCGCTCGCCGCCGCACTCACCGCCGCGCTCCTCGCGGGCTGCTCCTCCGGCGGCGACGGCGCGGTCTTCGTCACCGAGAAGGGCACCAGCATCGGCCGGGCCGCCGCCGACGGGCGCCGGGACGCCCCCGAGGTGACCGGGCAGACCCTGGAGGGCGGCCCGGCGGCCCTCGCCGACCACCGGGGCAAGGTCGTCGTCGTCAACATCTGGGGCTCCTGGTGCGGCCCCTGCCGCACGGAGGCGCCCGCCCTGGAACGCCTGCGGCAGCACTACCAGGGCCAGGACGTCGAGTTCCTCGGCATCAACACCCGGGACCAGGACATCGCCAACGCCCGGCGCTTCCAGCAGGAACAGGGCCTGACCTACCCCAGCCTGTTCGACCCGGCCGGCACCCAGCTGCTCAGGTTCCCCGCGGGCACCCTCGACGCCGGCTCCCTCCCGACCACCCTGGTGGTCGACCGCCGTGGCCGTCTCGCGGCGCGCGCCCTCGGCGGCCAGAGCTACGATGCCCTGGAGTCCATGGTCGAGCCCGTGCTCGCCGAGAAGTCCGGCTGAGCGCGGCCGAGTCCGGCCGGGTCCGGCCGAGCGCGGTGGCGCCCCGCCGGGGCGTAAATCGTTTGGGTGGGCGGGTCGTCGGCTGCTACCGTCTGCCCAGCCGTGCGACCGATGCGAGGAGGTGAGACCCATGAAGGCAGGAACCGCGTGGGTGCTCCCCCTCGTCGTCACGGTGGGCGATTGACGTTGGCGTCGCCCGGGAGCGCCTCAGGCAAGGCACTTCCGAAAGGCAGCACCATGAGTGCGCCGCATCCTGCCCCGAGCGCTCCTCTTCCCAGCGCCGCTGTCCCGAGCGTCCCCGCCGCCGCGCCCCCGGAGGGCGCCGCCCGGCGTGCGGGCAGCACCCTGGAACCGGTCCGGCGCTGACCCGCGCACCGGCCGCCCCGGCATCGAACGAACGACCCCGACACCGAACGAACGAAGAATGAGGTGAACACCATGACCAAGACAACGAACGGCATCGAAGTCGAAGGCACCGTCATCGAGTGCCTGCGCAACGCCAACTTCAAGGTGGAACTGCAGAACGGGCACGTCGTCCTGGCCCACATCAGCGGGAAGGTCCGCAAGAACCACATCAAGATCCTCCCGCACGACCGGGTGCTCGTGGAGCTCAGCCCCTACGACCTCACCCGCGGCCGGATCCGCTACCGCTACCGCAACTAGCGGCCGGCGGCGGGAGAACCGGTGGCCCGGCACGCTCCCCCGTGGCGTGCCGGGCCACCGGTGGTTCTGCCGCGCGGGGCTGACGGGCCCGGCGCGTCGCGGTGTTCCTCGTGGAGGATGCCAGTGCGCGCGGCGCCCGTGTTGTCCCTGCGTCTCCACTTCCTTGGCAATGCGTCTACGCGTCGCCGTCCCGCGCCCGCTCGGCCGGGGCCCGGTGGCGGTGCTCACGGGGCGAGAGCCCGTACGCGGCCCGGAAGGCGCGGCTGAAATCGTCGGCCCGGGGGAAGCCCCAGCGGGCGGCGACGGCCTGGACCGGCAGGGTGCGCAGCGCCGGGTCGGCCAGGTCGCGCCGGGCCCGTTCCAGCCGCTGCCCGCGGATCCAGGCCGCCAGCGTCCGGCCGTCCCCGGACTCCCCGGACTGCCGGGTGAAGACGCGGTGCAGGTGGCTGACGGAGACGTGGTGGGCGGCGGCGATCACCGCCGGCGACAGGTCGGGGTCCTGGAGGTTGCGCCGCACGAAGGCGCGCACCGCCTCCACCAGGGCGCGCTGGCGGGTGTCCTCCGGCACGGCCGCCTCGGCCTCCAGTTCCCCGGCGACCCAGGCGGCGACCAGGTCGACCGCGATGGTGCCCAGCCGGGCCGCCCCGGCCGGGTCCAGCGCCGCCGCCTGCCGGTCCAGCCCGACCAGGAAGTCCGACAGCAGCGCGCAGGTGCCCTCGCGTACCGAGAAGCCGCGCCCCAGCAGGTCGCTCAGCCGGTGCGGCGGCAGCGGCAGCAGCGCGGCCGGGAAGTCGATCCCCACGGCCTCGGTCCGCTGCTCCCGGCGGCCGCCGCCCCGGGCCCCGAGGGCCCGCACCTCGTAGGGGTGGGAGCTGTCCACCAGGTACAGGTCGCCCCGGCCGAAGGTGCGGGTGCGCTCCTTGGTGCCGCGGGTCAGCGACAGCCCGCCGTCGAGCGGCATCGTCAGGTGGTACACCCCGGGGTCCGTGCGTCGCACCATGGCGGCGGAGCGCCGGAAGCGCGTCGGCGGGAACGAGGACCGCAGCAGGGTCACCGGCCCCAGCTCCAGGCGCCGCATCTCCGCCCGGAAGTCGTCGGCGTGCTCGCTGGTCATCTCGCTGGCCCGGGTGCGCCCGATCAGCTCCCGCCAGCAGTCGAACCGCTCCCGCGCGGGCACGCCCTCGCCCCGGAACACGCTCCCCGTCACCGCGGCCACCTCGCCGCCCCCTTCCCGCTCCGCTTCCCGGCCCGGCCGCTGCCGGACCGTCGACCGTAACCGATCCCGGCCCGGCCGCCGGCCCGGACCCCCGTGCCTGCCCCCGTGCCCAGCCCCGTACCCGCGCCCGGTCCGCGTCCGGGGCCGCGCCCGGTCAGGGGGCCAGCAGTGCGCAGACGAAGTCCTCCTCGACCGCCCGCAGGTGCGCCAGCAGGTCCGGGGTGCCGCTCTGGTTGACCTGCGTGGTGACGGAGACGGTCAGGCTGCGCCGCCCGTCGGCGGTGCCCGCGCCGAGCTGGGTGTAGCCGGGGGTGTTGCCGGTGTGGCCGTACACCGTGCCGCAGCGGGTGGTGTACTCGAAGATCGCCAGTCCGGCGTGGTTGGTGCCGGGGCCGGCGGGTTCGGAGGCGCCGTCGACGAAGGTCCGCTGCTGTGCGCGGGTGGCGTCGCCGATCAGCGGGCCGCCCGCCCAGGCGGCGGCGAAGGCGTTGAAGTCGGCGGGGGTGGAGACCAGGCCGCCCGAGGCCCAGGAGCCGGAGGCGCCGTACTTGGTGCTGACGTCCTGCGGCGGGGCGGGCGGTTCGACGTCGTAGCCGTGCAGGTAGGGCCTCGGCAGCCGGTAGCCGGAGGGCAGGCTGGTGCGGGTGAGTCCGAGCGGGCGGTAGACCTCGGAGGCGAGCAGGTCCTCGTAGCGCTGCCCGGTGGCGGCCTCGGCCATCAGGGCGACGGCGATGTTGTCGGAGTTGGAGTACTGGTAGCGGGTGCCGGGGGTGAACTCCAGGGGCTCGTCGGCGACGAAGTCCAGCAGGTGGCGGGAGTCGAAGACGTGGTGGGGGTCGGCGTTCAGCAGGTCGCCGAAGGCCGGGGCCCTGCTGTAGTCGGGCAGGCCGCTGGTGTGGTTGAGCAGCTGGCGCAGTGTCACCGCGCCCCAGTCGGCGGGCAGCGCGGGCAGCCGGGCGGCGAGGGTGTCGTCGAGGCTCAGCAGTCCGCAGTCCACCAGCCGAAGGGCGACCGCGCCGCTGAACGCCTTGGCGGCGCTGGCCAGGCGCATGTGGTCCTCGGCGAGGGGCGGGCGGTCGGTGCCGAGTTCGGCGGTGCCGGCCCGGACCACCCGGACCCGGTTGTCCTCGCGCAGGACGGCGATGGCGCCGGGCGGGCCGTCCGGGCGGTCGACCAGCTCCTGCAGCCGGGCCCGCAGCGCCCGGTCGCCGTCCTGGCGGCCGTCCTGGTGCCCCTCGGGCCCGCCGCCCGCGGCGGCGCCGGCGGCGGGGGCCAGCGCGAGCGAGGCGGCCAGTGAGGCGGCCAGCGAGGCGGTCAGCAGGGCGGTGACGGCGGGCCGTGGGCGGCGGCGGGGGCGCGGTGACATGACGGATCCTCCGGAGGGCGGTGCGGGGGCCGGCGGCCGGGTGGCCGGGCGGCCGGGCGGCCGGGTGGTTCGGGGGCAAGGGATCACCGCCCGCGGACCCGGGGAAACGGCCGGGCGCCCGCCGTGACCCGCCTGGTCGATCACCGCACGGGGCCGGCGCGGCACCCGGATCCGGGTCCGACGGCCCCGGGTCCGGAACCCCGGGCCCGGGGTGTCAGCCCTGGAACGGCCCCTCGTCCACGAAGGTGCGCAGCAGCCGGGCGAAGGCCCGGGCGTCGTCCGCGGGCCAGGAGGCGAGGGAGTCCTCGATGCGGGCCGCCAGGCGTTGCCGGGTGGCCCGTACCGCGTCCTGCCCGCGGTCGGTGAGGACGAGCAGGGTCGCGCGCCGGTCGCCGGGGTCGGCCTCGCGGCGCAGCAGCCCGGCCTCCTCCAGCCGGTCGGCGCGGCGGGTCACGGTGGTGCGGTCCAGCCCGATCTCGCGGCCCAGGTCGGCGGCGCTGCACGGGCCGGTGCGGGCCAGGCCGCTGAGCACCGGGTAGGTGAGCTCGTCGACGGCTTCCCCCAGGCCGTCGGTCAGCTGGGCGTGCAGGCCGGTGCGGGTGCTGCGCCGCAGCAGCAGTCCCAGGGCCTCGGCGATCTCGTGTCCGGTCGGATTCGTCACCCCCTCAGATTAGCGTGCGTTGCGCACGCTTTTCCTGTACTGTCAGATGCGTGCCTGAGGCACGCATTTTCTCGTGACAAGTCATCGGAGGACCCCGTGCAGCACACCGACATCACCACCGCCCTCGCCGACCTGCTCCTCACCCCGGGCCTGGACCTCCACGAGGCCGTCGACCGGCACTTCGCCCCCGACTACCGCCAGCGCACCGACGGCCGCTGGGACGACCGCGGCGAGTTCCTGGCCCACATCGCCCACCTGCGCACGGTCGTGGCCGACGGCTCCGTCGAGGTCCACGAGGAGCTGGTCGACGGTCACCGCTACGCCGACCGCCACACCATGACCATCACCAAGACCGACGGCTCCACCGTCCGCATGGAGGTCTACCTCTTCGCCGAGTTCGCCCCCGACGGCCGCTTCCGCCGGATCGAGGAGACCACCCTCCTGTTGGAGGGCGCCGACCACGACCGCGACCTCGGCAGCGCCCGCTGACCAAGCACCCGCCGGACGCCGCGCCCACTGACCACCGCGCCCACCGGACGCCGCGCCGCCCTACGGCCGTTCGCCCGCACCCTCGGTGTCGATGTGCGGCAGCACCCGGTCCAGGAAGCGCGGCGTCCACCAGGCGGCCGGCCCCAGCAGCGTCATCACCGCCGGCACCAGCAGCAGCCGCACCACCGTGGCGTCCACCAGCACGCTGACCGCCAGGCCCAGCCCCATCATCTTGATCACCACGTTGTCGCTGACGATGAACGCGGCGAACACGCTCACCATGATCAGCGCGGCACAGGTGATCACCCGCGCGGTGATCTCCAGCGCGTGCGCCACGGAGTCCTGGCTGCGCCCGGTGCGCAGCCAGGACTCGTGCACCCGCGAGAGCAGGAAGATCTCGTAGTCCATGCTCAGCCCGAAGACGATCGCGAACATCATCATCGGCACGTAGCTCTCGATCGGGACCTTCCCCGCGACCCCGAGCGCCGGCCCGCCCCAGCCCCACTGGAACACCGCCACCACCACCCCGTACGAGGCCGCGATCGACAGCAGGTTGAGCACCGCGGCCTTGACGGCGACCAGCAGGCCGCGGAAGACCGCCAGGATGATCAGGAAGGCCAGCGCGACCACCACCGCGATGATCAGGACCAGCCGGCCGGAGACGATGTCCAGGAAGTCGACCTGGGCCGCGGTGTTGCCGGTCACGTACGTCCTCGCGCCGCTGCCCGCCACCGCGTCGGGCAGCACGGTGTCCGACAGGTGGTTGACCAGGTCGGTGGTGGCCCGGTCCTGCGGGGCGCCGGCCGGGACGACGGTGGCGAACAGCACGGCGCCGTCCGGGCTGGTCTGCAGCGGGGTGGCGCTCGCCGCGCCGGGCAGGCCGGTGAGGGCCTGCTGCACGGCGCCCTGCACGCCCGCCCGCGACCCGTCCGCCACGGCGCTCTGGTCGACCACCACGGTCAGCGGCGCGTTCGCCCCCGGGCCGAAGGCCTGGGAGATCAGGTCGTAGGCGCGCCGGTCGGTGAAGGAGGTCGGGTCGGCGCCGTCGCCGATGTGGCCCAGCTGGATGGAGAACAGCGGGATCGACAGCACCCCGAGCGCGACCACCCCGGCGACCAGGTAGCGCCACGGGTTCGCCTCCACCCGCCGGGCGTAGCGGTGCCAGCTCCCGCCGCCCTCGCCGCCGCCCCCGGCCTCGGCGATCGGACGGCGCACGGCGAAGCGGTCCATCCGGCGCCCGATCAGCCCCATCAGCGCCGGCAGCAGGGTCAGCGCGCCGAGCACCGCCGACACCACCGTGACGGCGGCCGCGGCCCCGAGCTTGGCGATGAAGGAGATGCCCGACACCGACAGTCCGGACAGCGCGATGATCACCGTGCAGCCGGAGAGCAGCACCGCCCGTCCGCTGGTGGCCACCGCCTGCCCGGCGGAGGCGACCGGGTCCACCCCGTCCATCAGGTTCTGCCGGTGCCGGGTCAGCAGGAACAGCGCGTAGTCGATGCCGACCCCGATGCCGATCATCGTGGCCAGGGTCGGCGCCACGGTCGCGAAGGTGGACAGCGCCGCGACCAGCCCCAGCGCGCCCAGCCCGACCACGGCCGCGATCAGCGCCGTCAGCAGCGGCAGCCCGGCCGCGATCGCGCTGCCGAACCCCACCAGCAGCACCACCACCGCCACCGCGAAGCCGATCACCTCGCTGGAGCGGTCGTCCGCCGCCGGCCGGGCCAGCTCGCCCAGCGGCCCGCCGTACTCCACCTGCACCCCGGCCTGGCGCAGCGGCGCCACCGCCGCGTCCACCCCGCCCAGGTAGTCGTGGCCCAGCAGCGCGGGGGTGGTGTCGAAGCGGACGGTGATGTAGCCGGTCAG
Source organism: Kitasatospora sp. NPDC059827 (assembly GCF_042731675.1). NCBI lineage: Bacteria > Bacillati > Actinomycetota > Actinomycetes > Kitasatosporales > Streptomycetaceae > Kitasatospora > Kitasatospora sp. NPDC059827. Next base: position 25,112 of record NZ_JBHWIV010000027.1, read on the forward strand.
CCCGTCGGGGGCCAGCGGCCCGCCCGGCGGGGCGCTCTGCCCGGCCGGCGGCAGCGGGCTCTGCGCGCTGATCACGTGCGGCAGCTGCTGGAGCGCCGTGACGGTCTGGGCGATCTGCGGCTGGAAGCCCGTCAGCTGCTGGGCGTCGTGCAGCACCACCTGGGAGCTGGTGCCCGCGGCGGCCGGCTCGTGCGCCTGCAGCACGTCCCGGCCCTGCTGGGCCTGGGTGCCGGGCAGGGAGAAGTCGTCGGAGTAGCTGCCGCCGACCGTCCGGTTGGCGGCCTGGACGCCGGCCAGGGCGACGATCCACAGCACGAGGACGAGCACGGAGTGGCGCGCGCACCACTCGCCCAGGCGCCGCAGCGCCGCACGCCTGGCGGGCGGCGGCGCCGCGGCGGCGGCCGGGGGGACACGGCGGGCGGACGGCGGCATGGACGGGCTCCCGGGGTCTCCTGCGCGCTGGTGCGCCGAACCGGCGCAGTGTTCCCCGCGGGCCGCCGCGGCCCTCCGGTACCGGCGGGTAGTCGCCCCGACGGCCGCCGACCCCGCCTCCGCCGCCGCGCCCTCCTACCGTCGGGTCAGGGCCGCCCGCCCCCGCCGAGCAGCGGCGTGCCCACCGGCGCCGCCGCCCCGACCAGCACCACCAGCTCGTGCCCGCCCGGGTTGGCCTGCACCGGTACGGTGCGCCAGTTGTTGGCCAGCCAGACGTTGCCCGAGGGGTCGATCTGCACGCCGGTGTTGCGCTCCAGCCCGTCGCTCGTGTACCCGGTGCCGGGCGGCGAGATCGGCTCACCGGTGCGCACCCCGGGCGGGCAGGCCGCCAGGTTGACCCCGCACAGCCGGGCCACGCGGTGGCCGCCGAAGTTGGCCACCCACACGGTGTCGTCCCCGTCCACGGCCACCCCCCAGGGCAGGAACAGCCCGCCGTTGGCGAAGGGCGCGGGCGCCGGTGTCCCGTCCGCCCCGATCAGGGTCACCGAGGCGCCCGGGCGCCGGCCGTCCTCGCCGCCGAGCGCGTCCGCCAGGTCGCCGGGGGTGCTGTCCCCGCAGGGCACCGGCAGGATGCCGCTGTTGCTCACCCAGGCGTTGCCCCGGCTGTCGGTGGCCACCGCCAGCGGCCGGCGCAGGCCCCCTCCGGTGACGGTCCGCTCCAGCGCGCCGTCGGGGCCCACCACCTGGACGCTGTCGCTGCCGTTGCCGCTCACCCACAGCCGCCCGGCCGGGTCCACCGCCGCGCCGAAGGGCTTGTGCAGGCCGGGCGTGGGGATCTCCCGGGCCGCGGCCCCGTCGCCGTCCGGGATCCGCGCCACGCTGTCCGAACCGCAGTTGGCGACCCACACCGTGCCGGCCCGGTCGGCGGCCATGCCCTGCGGCTGGACGATGCCCGCCCCGCGCCAGCCCGCGGGCGGCGACAGCGGGGTGCCGTCCGGGGCGAACCGGGAGAGGCTGCGCTCCAACGGCGTCGGATCGAGCGGACAACCACGGCCCTGGAAACCGAAGTTGGCGACCCAGGCGCTGCCCCTGGCGTCCACGGTGATGCCGAAGCCGGCCCCGTACAGGCCGCCGCCGCGGTAGGGGGCGCCGGGGGCGTCCTGCCCGGTGGGGGTGAACTTGAGCACCGCGTCGCTGCCGCAGACCGGCACCGTCGGGTCCGGGCCGTAGCGGTAGTTGTTGCTGACCCAGGCGTTGCCGTCCGCGTCGAAGGCGATGTTGCCGGGGCCGTCGAGCTCGTGCCCGTTGCCCGCGTAGCGCAGCGCCACCGTCCAGGCGTCCGGCGCGGCGCCCAGCGCGGGCCGGTAGCGCTCGGTGGTGGCGGCCAGCGCGAACAGCTCGGCGGCGTTGCGGCCCGGGTCGTGGGCGATGTTCACGGCGGCCAGCAGCGTGTTGCGCGGCCGCTCGCCGCCCGGCGGCCGGGCCAGCTCCAGCAGCCGCCCGCAGGAGTCGCCGCTGACGCACGAGGCCAGCAGGTTGGCCAGGGAGTTGACCTCGGCCATGGTCGAGGTCAGCGCGCCGTTGGGCGGCGCGGCCAGCAGCGGGGCGATGCCGCCGGTGCCGGTGTCGGCCAGGTTGTGCGCGAGGGCGGCGGCGTTCGGCAGCCCGGGGGAGGAGCCCGCGACGCCGTCCGGGCCGGTGAAACGGGCCAGCGCGTAGGCCACGGCCACGGTGGTCCGCTCGTTGACGACCAGTTCGGGCGGCGCCCCGGCACCGCTGAGCACCGCGGCCAGCGTCACCGGCCCGCCGCCCGCCCCCTCCTGGCCGTCCGCCGCCCGCCCGTCCGTACCGCGCCCGTCCGTACCGCGCCCGTCCCCGCCCCCGCGGCCCGGCAGGTCGGCCAGCACGTACAGCACCGCCCGCGCGTCCCGCGGCCGCCGGTAGTCCAGGCTGAACCGCCCCTGCCCGTCACTGCGCCCCCGGGCCAGCACCCGCGCCCGCCCGCCCCCGCCCTCCCCGGCCTGGTACAGCGTCACCCGCGCCCCGCCCAGCGGCGCGTCACCGCTGCGCACCACCCCGCACTGCCCGGCCCCCTCCCACCCGGCGGCCGGCGCGGCGTGCGCGGGCCCGGCGGCCAGCTGGGCCAGCAGGGCGGCGGTCAGCAGGACGCCGCGGTGTCGACGCATGGGGACTCCGTTCGATCGCAGGAGGTGACAGCAGGAGGTGACAGGACGGGGAAGGGCCGGCCCCGCCCGCGCCGGGGCACTCGGCGGGACCGCCGCCCTCCTACCTGCCACATCCCGGGCCGCCCGTACGCGACCGGCCGCCGGACGCGGCGGAAAATGCCCGGGACGGCCGAGCCGCACCCGCCTCCGCCGACTTCCCGCGCGACACCGGCGAGTTGGCTAGACTGCCCCGGCCCGGTGTGATCAAGAAGGGACACGAATGAGCATGGGGGGAACCTGGATGACCGCGACCGAGCCCGACCCCGAGCAGCCGGCGGCGCCGCAGATACGTCAGGACATCCCGCACAGCGCCCGGATGTACGACTACTTCCTCGGCGGCAAGGACAACTTCGCCGTCGACCGCGAAGCCGCCGAACGCGTCCTGACCGTCTTCCCCACCATGCGCACCGCCGTGCGGGCCAACCGCACCTTCATGCACCGCGCCACCCGCGCCCTGGCCCGGCGCGGCCTGCGCCAGTGGCTGGACATCGGCACCGGCATCCCCACCTCGCCCAACCTCCACGAGGTCGCCCAGGCCGTCGAACCCGGCGCCCGGGTCGTCTACGCCGACAACGACCCCGTCGTGCTGGCCCACTCCCGCGCCCTGATGACCAGCACCCCCCAGGGCCGCACCGCCTACGTCCACGGCGACGTCCGCGACCCCGCCGCCATCCTGGCCACCCCCCAGGTCGCCCGGACCCTCGACCTGGACCGGCCGGTCGTCCTGTCGATGATCGCCCTGCTCCACTTCGTCCCGGACCTCGACGACGCCCACGCCATCGTCGAGCACCTCCTGGACCCCCTGCCGTCCGGCTCCGCCCTGGTCCTCTCCCACGCCACCGCCGAACTCGACCCGCCCGGCGCCTCCAAGGTCCAGGAGATCTACAACCAGGCCGGCACCTCCCTGCGGCTGCGCCCCCGCGCCGAGTTCGCCACCCTCTTCGCGGGCCTGGACCTGCTCGACCCGGGCATCGTCCCCGCCCACCGCTGGCACCCCGACGGCACCGACGAGGCCGACCTGCTGCCGGCCGGCGTCACCGACGCCCAGGTCTCCTTCTACGCCGGCGTCGCCCTCAAGCCCTGACCCGGCCGCCGGGGCCCGCCGATCCGTCAACACCCCGGCCTCCTCCTCCCGTCCGGGTGACGCCGGGCCGGTTCCCGCCCCCGGCCCGGCCCCGGTCCGCTCTGCTGGGAGCGGCCGTCCCGCCGCGGCCGCCGGCACCCGCCCCCGGAGGAGTCCCGTGACCTCGCCCTGCGACCCCCAGTACGCCCCCGCCGGCGACGTGAGCGCGGCGCTCATGGTCATCGACTCCCGACTCAAGGCCCTCTACGACGGCCGCACCGGCGCCGACCCCGAACACCGCGAGATGGTCGACCACCTCGCCGCCTCGCTGGGCCCGGACGGCTTCGCCGCCCTGCTGGAGGGCGCCTGCACCCTCATCTACCTGTACATGAACTGGCTGCGGAAGGCCTGCGAGGACCAGGGCAAGGACGTCATCGAGTACGTGCTGCCCAGCCTCCTGGCCACCATGCGCATGATGCCCCGCACCTTCCGCCCCGAGGTCGTCCCCACCATGGCTGGCCTGCTCGTCGCCGCCGCCGGCGACCTGAGCCCCAACCTGTGGCGCGCCCAGTACGGCCCCTGGACCGACGCAGAGATGAACCCCCTGGAAGCCACCGCCACCCTGCTCGCCGAGTACGTCAACCGCATCTGCGGCGACGACCGCGACTTCGCCACCCGCCTGATCACCGACGCCCTCTCCCGCGCCGACGACGAGGAGCAGGACGAGGCCGACGAGGCCTGACCCCCCGGCCGACGGCGCCCGCGACCCCGGCCGACGGCGCCCGACGCGATGTCAGTGCCCGCCCCTAGAGTGGTCACAACGCTGGAGGGAACGCCGAAGGGCGCCGCGGGCAAACCCCGCGAGAGACTCCGGAAATGCATCGCAAGCGCGCCGGAAAAGGGGATAGCCATGTCCGCGAACAGGATCAAGCACAAGGTCAACCACGTCTCCCTCGTGGTCGACAAGTCCGGCTCGATGCACCAGCACCAGGCCCAACTCGTCCGCGTCGTCGACGAGTTCGTCAAGGGCCTCCAGGAGGAGTCCGACCGCCTCGGCCACGAGACCCGGATCAGCCTCTACGCCTTCGACCACGAGGTGCAGAACCTGGTCTGGGACATGGACGTCAAGCACCTGCCCTCCCTGCGCGGCCTCTACCAGGTCGACAACGGCGCCACCGCCCTGATCGAGGCCGCCGTCAAGTCCGTCGACGACCTCAAGAACATCTGGGAGGGCTACGGCGAGCACTCCTTCCTCCAGGTCGTCGTCACCGACGGCGAGGAGAACGCCTCCGGCTGCTCCCAGAGCGGCCAGATGCACACCCGGATGAACGGCGGCCAGGGCGCCGCCGTCCTGCGCTCCTGGCTCGACCGCATCCAGGGCGCCATGGACGGCCTCCCCGACCACTGGACCTCCGCGATCCTGGTCCCCAACTCCCTCGCCAAGCGCACCGCCCAGGAGTACGGCTTCCCGGCCGGCAACATCGCCATCTGGGACGCCGACTCCAGCAAGGGCGTCGAGGAGGCCATCGGCACCGTCAAGTCCGCCGCCACCAGCTTCCTGCGCGGGCGCGAGCAGGGCGTGCGCGGCACCAAGAACCTCTTCGCCATGGGCCAGGACCTCGACACCACCCAGGTCAAGGCCAACCTCGACGCCCTGGACACCGGCAAGTACATCCTCATACCCGTCGACGAGGCGTCCCCCATCCGCGACTTCGTCACCAGCTCCGGCCACCCCTACACGACCGGCTGCGCCTTCTACGAGCTCTCCAAGCGCGAGAAGATCCAGGGCAACAAGCAGCTCGCCGTCGCCGAGAAGGACCCGGCCACCGGCCGGATGACCGGCCGCGTCTTCTCCGGCCCGGCCGCCCGCCGACTCCTCGGCCTGCCCGCCGCGGAGGCCGTCGTCAAGCCCGGCGAGAACCCCTCCTACACCGTCTTCGTCCAGTCCACCTCCGTCAACCGCAAGCTCGTCCCGGGCACCAAGCTCCTCGTCCTGCGCTGACCCCGGGCCCCTGCGCCCCGCTCCGTACGACGGGGGAACGCCGCTGCGGCCCGATCGGGGGACGGGCCGGGCCGGTGCCGCAGGGGCGAACGGAAGGGCAGCTGTTTCCCGGGGCCGACGGCCCCGGGAAACAGCTGCCCGATTCAGGTGCTGATCAGTTGCTGCTGCGGGTCCGACGCCGGGTCAGCGTGACGACGGCGCCGCCGGCGACGAGGAGGGCACCGGCGATGCCGGCGCTCAGGCCGGCGCCGTTGGAGCCGGTGTCGGCGAGCTCGGTCGCGGCGGTGCCGTCGGCGGAGCTGCCGTCGGCGGAGGTGCCGGTGTTCGTCCTGGCCACCGCTGCCGTCACCGTCTTGGCGGTTGCCGCGGTTGCCGCGGTGACCGCAGCGGCCGGGACGATCGCGGGCGCGGTGGTGGTCGGGGTGGGCGCCGGGGTGCTCTGGTCGAGGCACTCGGGGGCGCCGTCGACCGGGGTGGCGGCGATCGGCTGTGAGGTCCAGAACAGCGTTTGGTCGGCGCCCCCGAACTGGCCGAAGTTCAGCGAGGCGTCCGTGTCGGTCCTGAAGTTCTTGCCGAGCGTGACACGGGCGTTGAGCACCCGGTTGTCCACCGGGCCGGTGGCCCACTTGGTCAGGTCGACCAGCTGCCCTTCGACGCCGCCGGCCTGCATGCTGACCTTGTGCCAGCTGCCGTCCTGCGGGTCCTGGACGTCCACCTGGGCGTCACAGGCGGCCGGGCCGGTCATGGAGCCGTACTTCTGGCCTGCCCAGAGGAAGAACGACGCCTGGGTGAGGTGCCAGTCGAAGCCGTTGGCGGTCTTGATCGAGACCTGGAAGGCCTGCGGCTTCCCGTCGGCCGGGAGGTCCTTGGGCAGGCCGGTGACGGTCGTGGTCAGGCCCGTGGTCTTCACGCCCCGCCCGACACCCCGGACCGTGAAGTCCTTGGCCTGGCCGTCGGCGCCCAGGGCGGGCGCCAGGAGCGGCTCGATGGCGACGTCGCTGTTCGGGCCCTCGTGCGTGGACTGCACCAGCTTGAACCGCAGCTTGAACGTGCGCGAGGCGTGCGCCGGGACGTCGATCCCGGTACCGGTCAGGTCGGTCGCCACGCCCTGGTGGCCGGCGGGTGTGGCACCGAGGTTCTGGTCCACAAGCTTCACCGGCTGCCAGGCGCCGGAGGTGCCGTCCGCGTACTCGGCGACGATCTGGTCCACGCCGAGCATCTGGGTGCCGAAGTACAGCACGAGGTGCTGTCCGCCGTAGGGCGCGTCCGCGTCGTTCTTGACCGTGACGGTGCCCTCGGACCAGTCGCCGCCCGCCTCCACCGAGGCGAATCCGCCGACCGTGACGGAGTGGTCCTTGTCCGGCGTCGCCGCCTGGGCCGGCAGGGCCAGCGCGAGCGGGGACGCGATCAGGGAAACAGCCAGAACTGCAGGCCGAAGTCTCAATTCAACCTCAAGTAAGTCCGAAATGGCCGCGATATCCGCGGCAACGCGAAGGATTCCCCCCATCGCGTCGGCCGGAGAATAACCGATAACCATTCCGCAGGCCAACCATCATGTTCCGGAACGGCTCCCGCCGATTGCCGACCGTGGCGGTTGGCGACGAGGTGTCGCCCGCGCCACGCCTCCTTTCGGGTCCGGTTTCTGTTCAGGCGTCACCTTCTCCGCCATTTCGGCCCGTTGTGCCCGTGGCGAGGCCAGAGCGACCCCGACGGGAAAGCGACCCCGACGGAAAGCGGCCCCGACGGGAAAACGGTTCGCCCGCGGAGCAGCCGCTGTGTCAGGATGCCCCGTCACTTCGTCCGACCGGGGGGTCTCCTGACCATGCGCCGCTCCACCGTGCTCGCCGTCGCCGCCGCCGCGGTCTCCCTCGCCGCCCTGGTGGGCTGCGAGGACGACAAGGCGCCGACCGCGTCGCCGACCGCCTCGCCGACGGTGCCGGCCACCACCGCCGGGGCCGCGCCGACGGCCACCCCGACGCCCACGGCCACGGCCACTCCGACGCCCACCGCCGCCGCCGTGGCCACGACGGCGGGCGGGGCGATCGACCCGGAGAAGGCGCTCGCGCTCGCGGAGGCGACCCCGTACGCGGCCACCCAGGACTTCACCACCGAGGCCGGCCCGCTCAACTCGCGCACCAAGGCCCGGGTGAACCTCAACGGCCCGGTCCGCTCCGGTCGGCTCACCGAGTCCATGAGCGCCGCCGGCGGCGACGTGGCCGGCGGCAGCGACGCCCCGAACGTCGTCGTCACCGGCGACGGCACCACCTACGTCCGCAGCGGCAGCAGCTGGCGCACCTCGCCGCTCGGCGACCGGGTCGCCGACTACCACGGCTACGCCAAGGCGCTGCTGGCCCTCGGCCCGTCCGCCCGCACGGGGATGGAGGACTGCGACGGCACGCCCTGCTTCCACCTCGCCGGCACGGTCGGCGTGGAGCAGGTGAAGCCCCTGGAGGCCGAGCACTACAAGATCCTCAAGAGCAAGGGCGTGGAGGGCTTCCGGCTCGACCAGTGGATCGACGCCCAGGGCCGCACCGTCCGCTTCGACCGGAGGACCGACCTGGGCGGCGTCCAGATCCGCACCCGCGGCACCTTCCGCGACTTCGGCCCGGTCGAGAGGATCGACCCGCCGCGCTGAGCACCGCGACACCCCCCGCTCCCCGGCCCCGCCCCCGCCCCGCTCCACCCCGGACCGGACGCCGCCTCAGAAGTGCTAACTTAGGCAAGCCTAACCAGGCAGCGCGACGACCACACGGCCCAGGGGGCACCATGGCAGAGCAACCGACCCGCCGGACACCGCGCGCCCGTGAGGCACGGGTGCTGCGCACCGAGCGGATCACCCCGCACATGGTGCGCCTGGTCCTCGGGGGCGCGGGGCTGGCGGACTTCGACGCCACCGAGTTCACCGACCACTACATCAAGGTGCTCTTCACCCCCGAGGGCGTGGACTACCCCGAGCCCTTCGACCTCGCGCGGATCCGCGAGGAGTTCCCGCCCGAGCAGCGACCGGTCACCCGGACGTACACCGTGCGGGCCTGGGACCAGGCGCTGCACGAGCTGACCGTCGACTTCGTGGTGCACGGCGACGAGGGCCTCGCCGGGCCCTGGGCGGCCCGCGCGCAGCCCGGCGAGACGGTGCGCTTCCTGGGCCCCGGCGGCGGCTACGCCCCCGACGCGGACGCCGACTGGCACCTGCTGGCGGGCGACGAGAGCGCGCTGCCCGCGATCGCCGCGGCGCTGGAGCGGATGCCGGCCGACGCCGTGGTGCACGCCTTCGTCGAGGTCGCGGACGCCGCCGAGGAGCAGAAGGTCCTCTCGCCCGCCGGGGCCGCGATCCACTGGCTGCACCGCGGCGCGCGCCCGGTGGGCGAGGCGCTGGTCGAGGCCGTCGGCGCCCTGGAGTTCCCCGCCGGCACGGTGTCCGCGTTCGTGCACGGCGAGGCCAGCTTCGTGAAGGACCTGCGGTACCTGCTGCGCGTGGAGCGCGGCGTCCCGCGCGAGCGGCTGTCGGTCTCGGGCTACTGGCGGCTCGGCCAGAGCGACGAGGCCTGGCGGGCCGTCAAGCGCGAGTGGAACGCCGAGGTCGAGGCCGAGCAGGAGCAGACCGGCTGACCCGCCCCGGCGCCCCGGCCGCGGCGCCGCCGCCCGGGTCAGGTCAGGCCGTGCTGCCAGGCCCGGGCGGCGACCTCGACGCGGTTGCGGGCGCCGAGTTTGCGCTGGACGTTGCCGAGGTGGGTCTTGACGGTGGAGAGGGTGACGTGGAGGGCGGCGGCGACCTCGTCGTTGGTCAGTCCCCGGGCGACCATCGCGACGACGTCCCGTTCCCGCGGGGTGAGCGGCTCCTGGGGCGGGGGAGTGTCGGGGCCGCGCCGCCGGGGCCGGGCCGGCGGGCGGGAGGCGAGGTCGCGCAGGAGCCGGGAGGCGACGGAGGGGGAGATCAGCGAGTCGCCCGCGGCCGCCGCGCGCACGGCCTCGATGAGCAGGGCGGGCGAGCAGTCCTTGAGGACGAAGCCGCAGGCGCCGTGGCGCAGTGCGCCGTGGACGTACTCGTCGAGGTCGAAGGTGGTGGCGATGACGACCTTGAGCGGGTGCTCGGCGTCGGGGCCGGCCAGCAGGCGGGTGGCCTCCAGGCCGTCGGTGCCGGGCATCCGGATGTCGAGCAGGCAGACGTCGGGGCGCAGCCGCAGGGCCTCGGCCACCGCCGTGCGGCCGTCCCCGGCCTCGGCGACGACCTCCATGTCCGGCTGGGAGTCGAGGATCATCCGGTACGCGGCGCGCACGGTGACCTGGTCGTCGGCGAGGAGGACACGGATGGTCATGCCGCCCATCCTGCCAGCCGTCACGAAGCGTGACGGGGGGCGCTTCGGCCGAGCGGGATCTCGGCGGCGACCTGCCAGCCGCCGACCGGGCCGGGCCCCGCGCTCAGCTCCCCGCCCAGCGCGTGCACGCGCTCGCGCAGGCCCGCGATGCCGAAACCGCCGCGGCCGCGGCCCGGTGACGGTTCGGCGGCGGGCCGGGGCGCGTCGTCGGTGACGCAGACCGTCAGGACGCCGGGGTCGCCGGCGGACAGCCGAACGTCGATGGCGGCGGTGTCCGCGCGGGCCGCGTGCTTGCGGATGTTGGTCAGCGACTCGCGGACGATGTGGTGGACGGCGGAGGCGATGTGGTCCGCCGGGGGCGTCGCGGTCAGCCGGGGGTCGACGGTGAGGGAGACGGCCGGTCCGGCGGCGCGCAGCGACGCGGCCAGGGCGGGCAGGGCGTCCAGGCCGGCGGGGGCGCAGAGCGGGGCGGGGCGGTCCGGCCGGCGCAGCAGCGCGACCATGGCCCGCATCGACTCGGTGGCCTGGGCGGCCGCGTCCTCGATGTCGGCCAGCGCCCGGTCCAGCACCTGCGGTGTCGGCGGGCAGCCCGCCGCCGTGGTGAAGCGCACCGCCTTGACCTGGGCGGTGACGGCGGTGACGTGGTGCCCGACGAAGTCGTGCAACTCGCGGGCGTACTCCAGCCGTTGGGCGTTCAGCCGGGCGTTCTCCTCCCGCCCCCGGGTGGTGTCGAGCAGCCGCAGGTACAGGCCGAGCACGACCGCCACCGGGGCGGCGAGCAGCAGGGCCGGCACGACGTACCGGCCCACGTGCACCCACTCGGAGCCGGGCAGCCGCAGGACGAGCAGCGGGGTGGCCAGCCAGGCGGCGGTGGCGAGCGGGAACAGGTGCCGGGGCGGCTGGTAGCGCACGGCCCGGGTGACGAGCAGCAGCAGGATGCCCATCTCCGTCAGGCCGAAGGTGACCTCGGGGCGGTGTCGCAGCTGGCCCGTGACGAGGGACAGGGCGATCGAGGCGGTCACCGCGGCCCACCCGGTGCGCACCAGGAGGCGGGGCGGCGAGAGCAGGGCCAGCAGGCAGAGCAGGCCGACCGCGACCGTCGCGAGGACCGTCGGCGCGAAGCCGGTGGCGAACGCCTCGGCGGTGACGGCGGCCGCGGTCGCGGCGGCGACCCCGATGGCCGGACCGCGCCGCTCGGCGGCCCAGGAGGCGAACTCGGCGCGCGCCGGGAAGGTGATCATGGTCGTTCACGGTACGCGCCCCCGGGCGCCCCGGACCTCCACCGTTCGGCCGAGGCACCGGCCCCCGGCCTCGGCCGAACGGCCGTTCCGCGCGCCCCGCCCGCCCGGTGACGATCACTCCCACGGAAGCCGGACGCCCGTCCGGCCCACCGGAAAGGACCTCGAACCGTGCACCGCCTCTCCCGCGCCCTGCGCCCCCTGTGGCGCGTCCCCGCCCTGCTGCTGGCCGACACCGTCGTCGCCGTCGCCGTGACCGTCCCCGTGCTCTGGGCCTACGGCCGCAACCGCCTGCGCCGGGCGGACCTCAGGAGCGGCGGGAGGGGGCGCGGGCGCGGGTAGCGGCATTCCTGCGCCAGGTCGCGTGGACCCCGGTCGGAGGATTCGGTTCCGGCGTGCAACCCTTGCGCCGTCGCGGCGGTGAGTAGGGCAGAGCGATGGCCCGGTCGGGCCGTCGCGCGGAACGTGAAGAGGAACTGGATGACCGCGAGGATACTGCCCGCCCCGGTGGAGGACCGGCCCCGGCCCGCCCCGCCCGCCGCGGGCGGCCCCGGCCTGCGGGAGCTCGACTTCGAGGGGTACGCCGCCTCGCGCTGGCCACGGCTGGTGCGCACCGCCTACCTGCTCACCGGCGACTACCACGAGGCCGAGGACGTCGTACAGGCGACGTTCGCGAAGGCCTTCCGGAACTGGCCCCGGATCAGCCGCCTCCAGGAACCGGACGCCTACGTCCACCGGGCCCTGGTGAACAACAACCTGAGCCGGCACCGGCGCCGCAGGGTCAGGCAGCTGCTCGTACCCGTCCTGCCCGACCGGGCGCACACCGCGGGTGCCGACCACCGCGACGTCGAGGAGCGCTCGGTACTGCTCCAGGCGCTGGCCCAACTGCCGCAGCGCCAGCGGGCCGTGGTCGTCCTGCGCTACTGGGAGGACATGAGCGAGCAGCAGGTCGCCGAGATCCTCGGCTGCTCGCTGGGCAACGTGAAGAGCCAGGCCAGCAGGGGCCTGGCGAAACTGCGCACCCATCCGGCGCTGGCCCCCTACGCGGGCGGCAGCGCTACGACGACCGACGGCACGAACGGAGACAACAGCTGATGGACACCGAGGACATGGTGCGCGGCGCCCTGCACGACGAGGCGTCCGGGCTCACGGTGGCCCACTGGTCCGCCGAGCCCGTACGGATCCACGCCCGCCGCCAGCGGCGGCGGATGGCGGTGGGCGCGTCGGCCGTGGCGGCCGCGCTCGCGGTGGCGGTCGGCACCGGCGCGGTGCTGTCCGCCCGGGACGGCGGCAGGGCCCTCGCCCCGGCCGCGGCCCCGGCCGCGCAGACCCCGCTGCTCCCGGCGGGACCGGCCCCCGCGGCCGTCGTCGCCGAGCCCGGCCAGCAGCTGCCGCTGGACCGCCCCGGCTGGTGGATGCGGTTGCAGGACCGGGAGATCTGCATCCACGACGCCTCCGTCTACGGCAGCGGCCCGGGCTGCGGCGGCTACTCCTGGGCGGCGGGCGCCACCACCGAGCTCACCATGCAGTACTACCGCAACCCCGCCCAGAACCAGGAGGGCCTGTACAACGTCGTCTACCACGGGCCCGGACAGGTCGCCCGGATGACCGTCGAACTCGACGGCCAGGCCCACTGGGCCACCGTCGCCTCGCTCCCCGGCACCCCGGGCTACGCCAGCGGCTACGCCTGGGCGTCCGCCCTCAAGCCCACCGGCTCCGAGAAGGGCCAGCCCCAGCCCCTCACCGGCATCAGGCTCGCCGCGTACGACGCCCAGGGAAACCTGCTGGCGAGCAAGACCCTGTAGCCCCGGCGGCGGGGGGGGGGGGCCGGGGGGGGCGGGGGTCGCCCCCCAGCCGGCGCCCGCCCGGCCGCGGGGCGCGGGGGGGGGGGCGGGC
>NZ_JBHWIV010000027.1:38293-41468 GCF_042731675.1 Kitasatospora sp. NPDC059827
ATCTGGTCCCCGCTCAACCCCCCGATCTTAACGCGGGGGCCTCGCTCCACCAGCTCCCCGGGGCGGGGGTCCCCCCGGCCGCCGTCGGGCGGGCCCCACCACCGGCCCGGGCCCGCCGGCCCGGGCGTCCTAGGGTGGCGGACATGCCGCTCGTCGACGTGACCCACGCGCCCACCGTGCCCGAGTCCACCCTGCGCGAGCTGGGCGCGGTGCTGCCGCACCTGGTGTCCCTGGCCGTGGAGTGCCCCGAGGAGCCGTACGACGGGGACCTGCGACCCGGCGACGTCGAACTGCGCTTCCGGCCGCTGGGCCCGCTGGACCGCAGCGGCCTGGCGGTGGTGATCGAGGTCAAGTCGAAGTGGTTCGCCAGCCGCGCGGCCGACCGCCAGGAACGCGTGGACACCCTCCACGCGAACATCCGCGCCGCGACCGGGCTCACCGACTTCGGCGTCTACCTCTCGCTGCCCGTCGCCGCCTGGTCCCAAGGAGACTGACCCCCCGCCCGGGACTCCGGCCCCGGCGCCGCCCGCTGCGGCTGCGACCATGGGCCGCATGCTGTCGCTGACGATGAACGACGCCGCCGCCCTGGCGCTCGGAGTGCACGACCACCCCGCCGCCCTGACGCCGCCCGGCGGCCTCGCCCCCGGCCTGCGCGGCCGCCTCGCCGACGGGATCACCCGCCGCGGCGCCGTCCTCACCTGGGCCGACTCGACGGCCGACGCCGGCGCCGCGCCCGCCGCCTTCACCGACCTCACCGCCTGGGAGTGCGCCGACAGCTCCTTCCACCTGGAGGACCACGTCCCCGTCGAGGTCCGGACCGTCGACGACGCCCCGCAGATCTCCGAGGACGACCAACGGCTCCTCCTCCTGCACGGGATCGCCCTCGCCCTGGAGTTCCGCCGCCTCCTCACCGGAGCGGACCACCCGGGCCCGGTGCGCTGCATCGTCGCGGCCAACGGGACGAACGCCACGTTCAGGTTCCACCGGATCCGCGCGGGCCAGTCCTGGCACAACCCCGACCTCGACGGCTACCGGACGGACAAGCTGGTCGTCCTCGACCTCGTCCCGGCCGCCCCCTGAACCCCAGCCCCGGGTCCCCGCCCTGGGCCCCCGCCCCCGAGCCCCGCCCTGGGTCCCCGCCCCGACCCACCCGACGGCCGGGGTGCTAGAAATCCCCCGTGGACGAACACCCCGAACCCTCGACCCGGCGCGTCTTCGTGGCCCTGGCCCCACCCGACGACGCCAAGGACGAGCTGGCCCACGCCCTCCGCCCCGCCTACGCCGCCTACCCGCGGCTGCGGTGGAACCGGATCGAGGACTGGCACATCACCCTCGCCTTCCTCGGCGAACTGCCCACCACCGCCGTACCGCCGCTGCGCACCGCCCTGGCCGCCCTGGCCCCCGCGCACCCCGCCCCGCGCCTGGGCCTGCACGGCGGCGGCCACTTCGACGACCGCCTCCTGTGGGCCGACATCGACGGCGACCTCGAAGCCCTGCACCGACTGGCCACCGACGTCCGCACCCTGGCCAGGACCTGCGGCATCGACTTCCACGACCGCCCGCTGCGCCCCCACCTGACCCTGGCCCGCGCCCGCCGCGACGACCCCACCAGCGTCCCGCTGGCCGCGGCCGGCCTCACCGGCTTCCACGGCCGCCCCTGGCGGGCCGAACGCCTCCACCTGGTCGGCAGCAACACCGGCCGCGGCCCCGGCCCGATCCACTACCGCGACATCGAGGCCTGGCACCTGGGCGCCGCCACCGGCAGCGCCCCTGACGAGCCGTAGCCGCCGAGCCGTAGCCGCCGAGCTGCAGCCGACGAGTGGTCACCGTGCGCTCGCCCGTACGTCGATCGGATCTTCATCCGCATCGGCTAGCCTGCCCCCGGCACCGCAGGTCCGCAGGTCATCCAGCGCTGACGGCCCGCCACCACGCCGCACGGCACCGCACGTTCCACGAGGGGGAAACCGATGTCCCGCACGACCCACCGCCGTACCGCCGCCACGCTCACCGCGGCCGCCACCACGGCCCTGCTCGCCCTCACCGGCACCGCCGCCACCGCGGCCACCGCCGCCGCACCGCTGTCCGGCACCGAGGCGACCATCGCCGTCGGCGCCCGGGGCGTCGTGCCGGTGGTCAGCCCCGACGGCGCCAAGGCCTACGTCGTGGTGACCGAGTCCGACAACACCTCCACCGTGAAGACGGTGGACACCCAGACCGGCGCCGTCACCGCCCGCCTGGCCCTGGGCACCCTCCAGTGGAGCGCCCACCCGGCCCTCAGCGCGGACGGCTCGCGCCTGTACGTCCTCGACGGCCAGCGCCTCAGCGTGGTGGACACCGCCACCCTGACCCTGCTCGCCACCCTCGCCCTGCCCGACCAGCCGCGCCCCGCCGGCTGGGTCGCGGGCTCCACCTCCGGCCTGGCCCTCAGCCCGGACGGTGCGACCCTGTACGTCTCCCAGAACGGCGCGACCGCCTACCGGCAGAACGGCCAGAGCCGGATCCTGGCCTTCGCCACCGCGCAGCGGGCCTTCACCGCGTCCGTCCAGGTCCAGGCCCCCTACGTCGGCGCCCCCGCGGCCCGCCCGGGCACCGGCGACGTGTACGTCGGCACCAGCCAGGGCGTGGTCCACGTGACCACGGCCGCCACCGCGCCGACCGTGGCCGGCGCCGTCCAGGGCACCGCCACGAACCTGG
Organism: Kitasatospora sp. NPDC059827; assembly: GCF_042731675.1. Classification (NCBI taxonomy): domain Bacteria; kingdom Bacillati; phylum Actinomycetota; class Actinomycetes; order Kitasatosporales; family Streptomycetaceae; genus Kitasatospora; species Kitasatospora sp. NPDC059827. The sequence goes on from NZ_JBHWIV010000027.1 coordinate 40,988, forward strand.
ACTACAACCTGGCGTTCACCCCCGACGGCAAGCGCCTGTTCGGCCTCGCCGAGCTCGGCAGCGGCGCCAGCACCGTCATCGACCCGGCCACGGACACCGTCACCACCACCTTCCACCCCGCCACCGGCGGCGACACCCTGGAGAACCCGCAGGTCAGCGCCGACGGCACCCGGCTCTACCTCGCCGACAGCAACTACGGCACGAGCAGCACCTCCGTCCTCGCCCTCGACACCGCCACCGGCGCCCCCGTCCCCGCCGACAGCGCCGGCGACCTCGACGAGGACGACCTCACCGGCCTGGCGCTGGGCCCCGACGGCCACACCTTCTACGTGGGCGGCACCGCCGGCCAGGGCGCCAACCTCCAGATCGTCGCCCACTGACGGAGCTCCGGACCGGGCGCCGGGCCCAGCGCTGGGCCCGGCGCCCCGCCCAGGGCCCGGCCGCCCCGGCCCTCCCACCGCCACAGTCTCGTTTAAAAATA
>NZ_JBHWIV010000027.1:41478-101617 GCF_042731675.1 Kitasatospora sp. NPDC059827
GCCGCCCCGGCCGGGGGCGCCGCCCCCGGGGCGGGCCCCCCCCCCCGGCCCAGGTCCGGGCCGCCCCGGCCGTCCGACGGCCCCCGCCCGCCCGCCGGGCGGGGGCCCGGTCCCGTCCCCGCGCCGACCCGTGCCGACCGTGCCGTACCCCTGGACAGCGGCGGGGGAGTGGGCCACGCTTCACCCCCATGAACGCCCCGCAGCCCCCGCACCACCCCGGCGCCGCCGGCCCCGGCGCCGCCCGCACCGCGCTCCTGCGGGCGGTGACCGAGGTCGGCGACGAGGCCCCCGCCCTGCTGGCCGACTGCGACGGGGGAACCCCCGTCCCCGGATCCACCTGGACGGTCGCCGAAGCCGCCGCCCACCTCGCGATGGCCAACGAGCTGATGGCCGCCCTGGCCGCCGGCGGGCAACGGCCCTACGGCGACGGCACCCCCGGCTCGCTGGCCGCCGCGAACGAGGCCGCCCTGGCCGCCCGGCCCGAACGCGACCCGGCCGTACTCGCCGCGCAGATCGCCGAGCGGGCACGGGAGTTCACCGTCGCGGCCACCCCGCGCCCCGGCACCGCCCCGGTGACCACCCCGCTCGGCGCGATGGACCTGGACACCCTCACCGCCTACCTGCTGACCCACATGCTGGCCCACCTCTACGACATCGCCCGCGCCCTCGGCCGCCCGCACCCGCTGGACCGCCGACGCGTCGCGCTGGCGCTGCCCTTCCTGCGCACCGCCATGCCGTGGGTGGTCGACCCCCGCGCCGCGGCCGGCCACAACGCCTGCTACCGTCTGCGGATCCGCGGCCTGGAAGGCTTCGCGGTGACCTTCGCGGACGGCGCCGCCACGGTGAGCCCGCAGCCGCCGCGCCGCCCGGACTGCACGATCCTCACCGAGCCGGTGGCGTTCTTCCTCATCGCCCTGGGCCGCCTCGGCGCCACCGACGCCCTGCTGCGCGGCAAGGTCCTCGCCTGGGGCCGCCGCCCCTGGCTGGCCCCGGCCTTCCCCACCCTGTTCACCGCCCCCTGAACCGCGCCCCGCCCGGAAGGACCGCTCGGTGGGAGAGGGTTCCCCCGATCCGTGCGAGTGACCTTCTGGTGACGGTCCGTCATGAAAGGATCGGTGCGGGTCGACACGGCGTCGACCGGAAGGAGAAGGAGGAGACATGAGCGAGGACAACGAGGCGACGACGTCCGCCAAGGACAAGACCCCGGCCAAGGGCTACGCGGGCACCGAGATCAAGATCGACGGCGAGGAGCACATCATCATCCGGGAGGACGAGGTCCCGGTGGCCGACACCGAGTGAGGCGCCCACGCCTGTAGGTCGGTGCGGGCCGGTGCGGGCCGCTCTTCCCGCCGGGTGTCCACGGCGCCCGGGGGCGGGGTCGGTCCGGCAGGCCCTGGAAGCCGGCGAGCAGTTCTTCCAGGGCCCGCTGTGCGGCCGGGTAGGCCTCCTCGGCGGCCGGGGCGCCGGGGGAGGCGGTCGTCGGGGTGCGGTTCCCGCCGACCCTGACCATTTCGACCAGGACCCGGCCGTTGGTGCCGTAGAACACCGCCTCGCTGTGGTCCACGTCCACCGGGCCCGACGCGGGGGAGGTCCGCGGGTCGCCGTCGGGCACCAGATTCCCATCCGGCTGCCCGCTCCCGCCGGTGCGCTCGACGCCGTGTCCGCCGCCGGGGTGCCTGCCCCGAGCACCCGCCCAGCCCCGCGCAGACGATCGCCAACACCTTTGCCGCTCACAGGCGTTCGGTCATTCCCATGCCCAGCACGGCACCGTCGCCACCCGCCTGCCGTACGGCCGACGCCCGAGCGGACCGGCCGGCCCGCGGCCGACCGCGGCGGCCCGCCCGACTTGCGGGCCGCCGGGCCCGGAGAGGTGATGGGAGGGGGCACGTACCGAACCCGTACCGAACCCGTACCGAACCCGTACCCGACCAGGGGCCGTCCGGCCGAGGAGGATCCCCATGTCGCACCACAAGTCGAACAAGGACGTCGAGGGCGATCCCGACACCGGCCACGGCCGCGGCCTGCCCCGGCGCCCCGACGAGGCCGAGCTGGAGGAGCGCACCGAGGAGGACCGCGAGGAGGCCGGCCTGCCGCCGGAGGTCGAGGAGGACGAGGAGAGGCGCAGGTAGCGGCCCCGCCCGCCCTCCCTACCGGGCCCCACCGGCCGCGGGCGGGCGGTGTCAGGCCGGGGGGACGAGGCGGTTCTCGTAGGCGAAGACCACGGCCTGGATCCGGTCGCGGAGTTCGAGCTTGTGCAGGATCCGCCCCAGGTGGGACTTCACGGTCGCCTCCGCGAGGTACAGGGCGGCCGCGATCTCGGCGTTGGACAGGCCGCGGCCCACCTGGAGGAGCACGTCGCGCTCGCGGGCGCTGAGCCGGCCCAGCCGCTCGTCCGGGCCGTTGCCGCTGCCGCTGCCGCCGCCGGTGCCGGTGCGGGTGCCGTCGGGCAGGTGCGGGCGGAAGTCCTCCAGCAGGCGGCGGGTGATCCGGGGGGAGAGCGCCGCGTCACCCGCGGCCACGTTGCGTATCGCGGTGAGGAGCTCCTCGGGCCTGGTGTTCTTCAACAGGAAGCCCGAGGCCCCGGCGCCGAGGCCGGCGAAGGCGTACTCGTCCAGGTCGAAGGTGGTGAGGATCAGCACCCTGCTCCGCGGGGAGGCCAGGGTGATCTGCCGGGTCGCCTCGATCCCGTCGGTCCCGGGCATCCGGACGTCCATGAGGACGACGTCGGGCCGCAGCTCCCGGGCGAGGCGTACGGCCTGGGCGCCGTCGGCGGCCTCGCCCACCGGTGCCATGTCGGGCTGGGCCTCCAGGATCGTGGCGAAGGCCATCCGGAGCAGCGCCTCGTCGTCGGCGATCAGGATGCGGATCGTCATGCGGGCACGGCTCCGTCGCCGTCGAGGAGGAGGCGGGTGTGCACGCCCCAGCCGCCGCCCGGGAGCGGTCCGGCCCGCAGCGTCCCCCCGTAGGCGGCGCAGCGCTCGCGCATGCCGGGGATGCCGTGGCCGGGCGCAGCGACCCCCGCCCCGGTCCTGCCCCCGGAGGCGGAGGCGGTTCCGGGGCCGCTGTCGGTGACGTCCACGGTCACGGTCGCGGCCGAGCACCGGACCCGGACCTCGGCGCGGGTGCCGGCGGGGGAGTGTTTGAAGGTGTTGGTCAAGGCTTCCTGCACCAGGCGGTAGACGGTCAGTTGGGCGGTGGCGGGCACGTGGGCGTGGCCGCCCCGCAGCTCGACCCGGGTCGCCAGCCCGGCGGCGCGCATCCGCTCGGCCAGGGCCTCCAACTGGGCGAGGCCGGGCAGCGGGTGGCGCTGCGCGTCCGGTTCGTCGGTGCGCAGGATGCCCAGCGAGCGCCGCATGTCGGTCAGGGCCTGGCGGCCGGTCTCGGAGGCCTGGACCATCGCGGCGGTGGCCCGGTCGGGCGAGCGGTGCTGGGCGTGGACGGCGGCGTCGGTGAGCGCGACCATGACGGACAGGTTGTGGGTGACGATGTCGTGCACCTCCCGGGCGATGCGGGTCCGCTCCTCGGCGACGGCCAGTCGCGCCTGCTGGTCCTGCTGGCGTTCCAGGTGCGTGGCCCGTTCCTCCAGCGCCGCGAGGTAGGCGCGGGTGGTGCGCGCGTTCGCGCCCAGCGCCGCGGCGGCGACGACCGCCGCGCTCAGCGCGACGAAGGGCGCCAGGAACGCGCCTTCCGTCGCCCAGCGCAGGCACGCCAGCAGCGCCCCGCCCTCCACGACGGCGCCGGCGAGGAGCGCGTCGCGCCGGCCCGCGTGCGCGGCCACCGCGTGGAGGGCCACCAACAGGCAGACGTCCGCCGGGAGTTGGATGCCCGCCAGCCACTGGACGAAGGCCGCGCCGGCCACGGCGCCGAACACCGCACGCGGGGCCCGGTGCCGCCACAGCAGGGGCAGCGCCAGGGCCACCGTGAGGGCTGCGGCCACCGGGAGCTCGCGTGGCGCGCGGGTGGCCGCGACATGGAGCAGCAGCAGCGCGAGCGGCAGCGACTCCCGTACGGCGGGCGGCGGTCGGAGGCCGCGCAGCCGCGTGCTCCCCACCGCTCGCACCACCCGGCCCGGGCCGGACTGCGCGGCCGCCTCGGTCATCCCCACGTCCCTGACGTCCCTGTCGATCGTGCCGGTCCTGTCGGTCCTCTTGAGCGCGCCGTGCCTGCTCAACCCGCCGCGCCTGCTGAGCGCGCCGTGCCTGCTGAGCGCGCCACGCCACGGTAGGCCGCGGAGGCGGCGGCGCACATGAGTCCGCCGTCTGACGGCACCACCGGCCCTGTACGACCACAGGAGGAGTCCGGTACCTCCTGCGGTCGCAGTGCACCCGCCCGTGCGGCGTGCCCGGTTGCAACCGCGGTGGCAGGCGAAGGCGACCGGGGGGCGACCGGGGGTCGATGCGGCGCCCGGTGCCCCGCCCCGACGATGGCGGCGTGACCGAGATCATCACGGGACTGTCCATGTCCCCTCCCGAGTTCCTCGCCGTGCTGGGCGCCCTCGTGCTGGTGGTGGCGCGCTGGCTTCCCCCCGCCGCCCGACCGCGCGTCACCGTCGCGGCGGTGGCGGTCCTCGTCCTGGCCACGGCGGTGCTGGGCGTGGTGGGGATCCGCTGGCAACTGCTGCCGGTGCTGGCCGGGGCCGCCCTCGCGCTGCCCTTCGCCGTCGCCCCCCTGCTGCGACGGCTCCGCCGCCGCCTCCACCGCTCTGCCGCCGCCCCCACCACCGACCCCGCCGCCCCCGGCCGGCCCGGGTGGCGGGCCCGGTGGTGGCTGGCGCTGCCGGGCTCGGCGGCCTGCGTGGGCCTGATCGCGGCGGGGCCGGTGGCCGCCTGGGCCTTCCCGGTGCCCGTGTTCCCCGAGCCGTCGGGCCCCTTCGCGGTCGGCACCCGGGTGGTGCAGTGGACCGACCCCCAGCGCCCCGAGACCTTCACCGCCGACCCCGACGACCGGCGCACCGTCGTCGTCCAACTCTGGTACCCCGCACGCAAGAGCCCCGCGGACGCGCCGCGGGCCCAGTACCTCGGGCGCACCGAGCAGGAGGCGCGCACCGTCTCCGACGCCCTCGCCCGCGGCGTCGGCCTGCCCGGCTTCCTGGTCGACGGCGTCCCGCGGGCCCGTACCCACGCGGTCTTCAACGCCCCCGTGTCCGGCGGGGACGAGCGGTTCCCGGTCGTCCTGTTCTCCCCCGGGGCGGGCGGGGTGCGCACCCAGAACACCGCCTGGGCGGAGGAACTGGCCAGCCACGGCTACGTGGTGGCCGGCCTCGACCACCCGTACGACTCCGCCGCCGTCGTCCTCGACGACGGCCGCACGATCCGCACCGCGACCACCTCCTCCGGCGACCGCGACACCGACGAGCAACTCGCCGCCGGCTGGACGGCCGTCCGCGCCGCCGACCTCGGCTTCGCCCTCACCCAGCTGGAGAACCTGGACCGGAGCGGGAGCGCCGACCCGCTGGCCGGACGCCTGGACACCGGCAAGGTCGCCGCCACCGGCCACTCCATGGGCGGCGCCGCCGCCCTCCAGGCGGCCCGCCAGGACCCCCGGATCGACGCCGTCATCGACCTGGACGGCTTCCCCCACGGCCCCACCACCCCCGCCCTCCACCAGCCGGTGCTCGCGCTCACCCAGGCCGTCACCCCCGGCACCGACCCGCGCTACCTGCCCCGCCTCACCGAGGCCCTCGCCCTCGACACCGCGACCGGCTACCGCCTCACCGTCCCCGGCGCCGCCCACCTCACCTTCATGGACGGCCCGCTGTACCTGCCACCGGTGCCCCAGATCGTCGGCTCCCTGGGCCGCACCGCGAGCCCGCACCTCGTCGCCGCGACCACCCTCGCCTTCCTGGACACCACCCTGCGCCACGCGCCCGGCGACCTGGCCGGCACCCTGTCGGCGTACGGCAGCCTCAGCGTCCACCGCCCGGACGGCCGCCCCTGACCGGTCCGCGCGGTCCGGCCCCGCCCCCGCCCCGCCTCGCCCCGCCGTCCTGCCGGTGCGGTGCGGGGCACCGAGGCGTCAGTTCGCCCCGCCCCCGGGCTCCCCGGCCGCCCCGTACTGCCGGTGCACGTCCAGGTAGGGCAGCCGCACCCGCTCCCGCCACTCGGCCACCTGCGCGTGCGCGGCCGGCCGCACCGCCGCCGCCTCGGCCGCGTCCTCGACCCAGCCGTACGGGTACGGGCTGCCCAGGGCCACCGCCGCCACGGCCAGGTAGCGGGCCATCGCCGCGTCGTCCCCCACCGCCAGGGTCTCCACCTCGCCCCGGTCGAGGGCGATGCCGATCTCCCAGGCCCCCTGTGCCGTCCGCCGCGCGTCCCAGCCGCGCACCCACTGCACCTGCTCCGCCGTGACCTCACCGCCCGGCCGGGGCTCCAGCCCCGCGTCCCGCAGCGCGGGCACCACGGCGGCGGGGGAGTCCCAGGGGATCGGCAACCCCGCGCTCACCGCCACACCGAGCACCGTGCGGCACGGGTACGGCGTACCGCAGCACGCACAGCGCGGCTGCTGAGACCCGGCGTCACCCCCCTGCGCCCGGGCGGGCTCGTGCAACTGCACCACGCCACCCAGCAGGAACTGGTGCAGGCCGACCGGCTGCCCCGCCTCCTTCGAGTCCCGCAGGAACAACTGCAACAGCCGGTGGAACAGCCGCCCGGCCTCGTAGCCGCCCAACGGCGGCACCGGCACCGTCACCTGCACCGGCACCGGCACCTGAACCACACCGTCACTTCCCTGCCCGTCACGACCCATGCGGGCGAGCCTAGAACCTCCGCCGCCCGGCCGGGCGCTACCGGCCGGCCGCCTCCAGCACCTGCGTCACCAGGGAGACATCGGCCTTGGGGATCAGGATCACGTGCTGCGCCCCGTCCGCCACCAGGTCGAAGCGCGCCATCTTCGGGTGCGGGGCCTTCTGCCCCGACGCCGACAGGCCGAACGGCCCCCGGAGGGCGACGTCCTCGCCGGTGCGCCGGTTGTGCCAGGCCACCGAGCCGGCCGTGAGGTGCAGGTAGCCGGAGGCCGTGTGCGCAACGGTGCGGCCCTTGCCGATCGGCAGCATCCTGACCGTGCCCAGCGTCGAGCTCGAACAGGCCACCTGCAAGGTGGTGCCCGCCCGGAGGTCGGCCAGGTCCTTCTCCGTGCTCGCCCGGCGCAGGCCGACCATCGAGAGCAGGACGTCGGAGAAGGTTCTGGTGCCCGCCGCGCGGCGGATGTCGGTCGTCATGGCGCAGATCCTCCCAGGTGGCCTCGGCAGGCCCGTGACCAGGGGGGTTGTTCGTTGCGGAGGGCTTCGTCCCGGCGGGTGGGGACGGGCCGTCACGCGAAGCGGGAGCTGCGCACCGGCCCGGCGGAACGCACCCGGTCGCGCGGACCGGCGGCGGGCCAGCCGACCGCGCGGGCGGCGAAGGCCGTGAGGACCGCGTCCGGGTCGGCCGGGGTCCCGCCGTCGCCCTCCGGCGCCTCCGGGGCGGCGGCCAGGATCGCCTCGGCGAGCTCCTCGGCCGAGCGCCGGTCGGGACCGGCCTCCGCCGGTTCGCCGTCCTCGCCGAACTGCAGGCCCGGCTCCCACGGGGCGTTCACGATCTGCCCCAGCAGGGTGGAGACATCGGCCGTCACGGCGGGCGGGTCCGTCCAGCAGGTGGCGTGCTCGAAGAGCAACTGGCCCTCCGCGCGCTCGTTCAGCTGCGCCACCACGGCGGGATCGCACTCGTTCAGGTCGTACGCGACCACCAGCGCACCCGGCGTACCCGGCGTACCGGGCTGGAACGGCGCCGCCGGCACCCCGAGCAGCCGCGCCGCCGCCAGCCCGAGCGCCCGGCTGCCCCGGTCGGCCAGCAGCGCGACCGAGTCGGGCGCGCGACCGGTGGCGGCCAGGACGGCGCGCAACCGCTCCAGACCGTGGTGGCAGTGCCCGAAGTCGTCCTGGAGGTAGGCCCAGCGGCCGGTCATGCCCTGCTCGAAGCCGTGCGGCGAGAGGGTGGTGAGCAGGCCGCCGGTGAGCACGTAGTGCCAGCCCCGCAGGTCCCGCCCGTCGACCGGCGGCAGCTCCGCGGCCCGCTCCAGCATCCGCCCGACCCGCTGTCCCGGCCCCACCCAGATCCCCTCGGGGGCCGACATCGCCCCGAACACCTCACGGGCCAGCGGTATCCGTCCGTCCATCAGGGCGTTGTAGACCGTCAGGTACCGGTCCGGCCAGTCGCCGAGCCGCTCGTCGTGCTCACGCAGCACGGCCAGTGCCTCGCCGTGCCGCTCGCAGCCCTCCAGGGCCGACACCAGCTCCAGCAGTACCTTGCGCAGCCCGAGCTGCGGGGCGGCCTGCGGCTTGGCCCTGCGGCGGAACAGACCGGTGCGCACCGCGGCGGCCGGCGGCGCCTGGACCAGCCGCAGCGCCTCCCGCAGCGCGGGGACGGCCACCGCGTCGATGCCGCGCTCGACGCAGGCGTAGCCGTAGTCGTAGAGCCGCTCGGCGTCCCCGGGCCGGGCCGCCAGCGCCGTCGAAGCCTGTGCCAGGTCCTCGAAACCGGCGCCCCGGGCCAGCCCGGCCAGCAGCGGCGCGACCTCGGCGGGCGGGAGCCGGTCCGCAGCGGAGCGCAGCACCCGCATCGATCCCTGCGAGTCGCCGGACTCGAAGAGCTCCCGGGCTTCGGACAGTTCGCTGGTCATGGGTCTCCGGAGGCCAGAGGGCGTGCAGGACCCCAGGATGATCCTCGACCGACCACCACCCGGGCAACCCGGTTTCCGCCGCCCGCCGCCCTACCGCCGCTCCCGCAGGCGCCGGTGACGGCGGCGGTCGCGCCACCACTCCAGCCGGTCGGCCGAGGACTGCGGGAGGACGGCGTCGAGGAGGGCCCGGACGGCGGCCGGTACGGCGAGGAGCGCGACGGCCCACCACGGGGCGTGCCCGCCGAGCAGGAGGACCGCGGGGATCGCACCGGTGGCACCGGTGGCACCGGTCGGGACGGGGAGTCGTTCGCGCTGGTCCATCAGAGGCCTCTCTTTCCGAACCCCGGCCGGGGCCGCCGGTCCCGCGGGCAGGGCTGCTCCGGCGGGTCGAGGGGGCGGTGCGGCGGCGCCGCGCGTCCCCGACGGGAGGTCTCCTCCGTCCACCCGGCGGAGCGTTCGCGAAGTCCCGGCCGCGCGCGGAGTACGGGCCGGGGCCGTCGAAGCCGCAGGCAACGGGCCCGCGGGGCGCGTGAGCGGCCACGCGGGAGGGGGTTGTCGAAACCGAGCGGCCACTCGGTGCCCGGGTGTCCGGACGACCCCGGCCACCGGACGACCCCGGCCACCGGGCGGGGCGCGGGCTCAGGGCCTCGGCGTCCAGCCGGGCGGCGTGAGGGCGGTGTCGGCGAGGATCCGTTCGACCGTCCCGTCGAGGGTGCTGCCCTGCCCGATGACCCGCTCCAGCCCGCCGGGCAGGAAGTCGCGGGCCCGGTACCAGCCGGCCATCTGCTCGGGGGAGAACTCCGCGGCCATCGGGCGGGTGGCGTGCCGTCGCACGGTCTCGTCGAAGTCGACGTCCAGGTAGTAGAGGTGGCTGCTACCGCGGTGCTCCGCGGCGAGCCGGGTCAGCATCGCGCCGTAGCGGTCGGCGGCGAGGATCCCCTCGACCACGACGTGGAACCCGTGGTCGAGGGCGTGCCGCGCCACCAGGTCGATCAGGCCGATGTTCGCCCCGCCGGCGACGTCCCGCTCACCCAGCACGGTGCGCCGCAGCACGTCCTGGCCCACGACGGCGACGCCCCGGCCGTGGGCGGCGCGCAGCCGCGCCGCGATGCTCGACTTCCCGGCCCCGCTCGGACCGCGCACCACCACCAGCACACTGTCCGCACGGCCCGTCCCACCGCCACCGCACCCGAGTCCGTCCCGCACCGGACCACCCGGAAGTTCCGTCACAGACAGAGCATGACGAACCGTCGGCCCGCTGCGCAACGGCCCCGCCAACCCGGGCCCCACCACCCGCGACCGCCTGCTCGCGTTCGGCTCGCTGCCTGCGGGGTGCGAAGTCTCAGCTTGATGTCATGAGTCAGTCTCATTGATGTGTCATTGGCGCATAGGGCAAAGTAATGGAGAGGGCGGGTAGTGCTTTTTGGCTGTGTGCCATCAAATGGGATCTGAGTATGACACCCTATGAGAATGCCCAAGTAAGCATGGTGGGAATCGCAATAGCAGGGGGACTCTGACCTGCTTCTTTGGGGCTTCCAGGGCCCCATGCGGAGGAATTCGGCTTCACCGGCGACGCGAGACTCAGCCGAACTTGGGCCGGGCTGGCGCAAACGAGACCGGACTGGGGCCGTCGGAGGTAGGCAGGTGTCGGCTTATGACGCTCCCCAGTCGGACCGTCCCGTTGCGCGTCCGGTATCCGGCGTGCTCCGGCTTGATCTGTGGTCGCAACAGGCGCATGAGGAAACTTCCTTTCCATTTATCACACTTGACACGATGCATCTCACGTGACGTACTGATGTTAAGTCAACTGTGCGTCCACAGTTGATAGTTGGAATCACATCAAAGGAGGGGAACGGCATGAACAAGATCGTGATCAAGCCGCTCGAGAAGAAGCAGACCACCTCGGTCAGCAGCGGCAACGGCGCCTGATCAACCGGCCGGGCCGGCGTGAACACGCCGGCCCGGCCCGGGGCAGCCGTCGGCCTGCGCCGTCGGCTGCCCTACGCCGCGGACGCCTAGACCGACGTGCAGGAGGAACCGCGATGTTCACCGATGATTCGACCAGTGCGGGCAGGGCGGTGCTGCTCCACGACCGCTACCCCACGCTGGAGGAACTCTCCGAGGCAGCAAGCCTGCTGGCCGCCAGGCATCCGGGCCTCTGTCGCGTGCGCACCCTTGGAACCTCCCGCGCCGGCCGGCCGCTGCAGCTCCTGTCGATCGGCCACGGCGCGGACAACGTCCTGGTCGTCGCGGGCGCGCACGCCGATGAGTTCTCCGGTCGCGCGAGCATCGTGGAACTGGCCCACCGAGTTCTGGCCCGAGCGACGCTGTGCTCCGAGGTGACCTGGAACTTCCTGCTCTGCCTCGACCCGGACGGAGCACACCTCGCGGAGGGCGGCAGCAGCAGCCGCGACCTGCCCGAGTACTTCGCGCGATACTTCCGCCCCGCAGTCGATGAACAGCCCGAATGGGCCCCGGCTATCGGCGGAAGGCTTCCGGAGAGCCGAATCCTTCTCGACCTGATCGACGAGCTCCGTCCGACTCTCCAGTTCTCCCTGCACAACACCGATGTGGGCGGAACATTCGTCCAGTCAACATTTGACCTGACCGGACTTGCCGAACCGTTCGCACAATCCGCCGCCGAGCTCGGAATTCCGGTCGATTCCGGCAACTTCGACACTTTCTGGCTCCGTGAACTGGGCCCCGGCGTATTCATGATGACATCGCAGGACATCGACCAGCAGGAACGCGCCGCCGGTACGCTGGCACCGTCCCCGGACGAGCTGGAGAACACTGAGCGAGGCGTGCAGGCGATCACCTGGTTCGCCCCCCAGCGCCACGGCGGTGAGACGCTCATCGTCGAAGTGCCGGTCTGGGGCAGTGACCTCGGCGACACCCGCCCGGCCGAGAACGTCCACGAGTGCCTGGCTGCCTGCGTCGGCCGGCTCAGGACCCGAGGTCGGAGCCTCACCGAACTGATGGACGCAGCCCTGCCCTACCTGGACGACACCGCCCTGCTACGGGCGGTGAGTAGCCCGTTGGCAGCACTACGGCCACTCGCCGACGAATGGGACCCGCGTGCCAACGGGCAACACCTCCTCCAACCAGCGCTCATGACCCAAACGAAGCTGGTGGGCATCGAACTGTGGGCCCACAGGCTTCCCGTACGCGCGGCCGCACTGCTGCGTCGAGCCATCGACCCAGTCAATGAACGCACAGCGTCGGTTGGCGAGCGCCTCGGTCTGCTTCTGCAGGACTGGTCCGCCCAGTATCAGCTGCGTTTCCAACCAACCTGGATCCCCGTTGCGCACCAGGCGGATCATCAGGCGAACACCGTCCTGGCCGCCGTGGAGCTCAACAAGCGGGCCGGAACAGCGGGCTAACGCGCTGGTGGATGCATGGAACGGAGGCACGAGGGCGGGATCTGCGGCGTCGTGCAGATTGTGGCTGACGCACCCGCCTCCGACGGGCCCACCCCTTGAGAGTGGACAGCGCAAGATCCAGGCGGCGGTACCTGACGGGTGCCCGCCTGTCCGCCCGCCCGCTTCCTGCGGGGGAGGGACGGCCGGGCGGCGCGCCGCCGGCGCTGCGGGGGCGGCTCGGCGGTGGGCGTCAGCATGGCCGGCATGAAGACCGTTCTGCGCTGCGCGGCCGCCCTCCTGCTGGCCGCGGGTCCGATCGGCCCGGCCGCCTCGCCCTCGCGGGCCGAGGTCGCCGCGGACTGGGCGGTGCTCGCGCCGGGCGTCGGCTACCGGGAGCTGACGGTGCCTACCCCGCACGGCCGGGCGCGGGTGTACGCCGTGCGGGCCGACCTGCGCGGGCCCGGTGTGCGGGCGGACCTGCTGTTCCCCGGCGCGGTGGCGGCCCGGGCGCCGCTGACCGCGCTGGTCGGTGCGAGCGGTGCGGTGGCGGCGGTCAACGGGGACTTCTTCGACATCAGCGAGGAGCAGCACCCGGGGGTGCCGGCCACCGGGGCGCCGTCCGGGCCGGAGGTGTACCGGGGGCGGGCGTTGAAGGCGGCGGTGCCGCAGGCGCAGCGGTTCGGGTGGCGGCCGCCGCCGGGGGACACCGACCGGGACGTGCTCGGGGTAGGGGCGGACGGGGTGGCCCGGCTGGGGCGCCTGGTGCTGCGGGGCGGTGTGCGGGCCGCGGGCGGGGTGTGGCCGGTGGGCGGGCTGAACCAGTACGCCCTGCCGGTCGGTTCGATCGGGGTGTTCACACCCGGGTGGGGCGAGGTCTCCCGGGCCCGCGCGGCGTGCGGGAACGACGAGTCGCGCGCGGCCCCCTGCACGGCGGACACCTGGGAGGTGACGATCCGCCGGGGGCGGGTGGCCGCGACCTCCCCGACCCCGGGCGCGGGCCCGATCCCGGCGGGCAGCACCGTGCTGCTGGGCCGCGAGGCCGGTGCCCGGGTGCTGGCGGGCCTGCCCGTCGGCACCCCGGTCGCGGTGGACCACCACCTCGTCCCGGACGCTCCGGTGCCCTTCCGCTTCGCGCTCGGCGCCTACCGGCTGCTGCGCGACGGGCGGGAGCCGGCGGGCCTGGACGCCACGACCGCCGAGCCGCGCAGCGCGGTCGGCCTCGCGGACGGCGGGCGGGTGCTGACACTGCTGTCCACGGACGGGCGCGAGGGCACCTCCACCGGCCTGACGCTCACCGAGCTCGCCCGGGTGCTGCGCGGACTCGGCTGCCCGGACGGCGCCTACCTGGACGGCGGCGCCTCCGCCACCCTCGTCACCCGCGACCCCGCCACCGGCGCGCCCACCGTGCGCAACCACCTCGACCACGGCCTGGAACGCAGGATCCCCAACGCCCTCGGCGTCTTCGCCGGGCGGCCCGCCGTCCGGGGGTGAGGGGACCGACCCCGCTCGGCAGGGGACGCTCCCGCGGACGTCAGCCGAGGGTGCTGACGACGGTCTTCGTCGCCTCGGCGAGCAGGGCGTCGTCGGACTTGGCGCCCGCCTTGCCGCGGTCGGACAGGACGACGATCACGATCGGGGCGCGCCCGCCCGACGGCCACGCCACGGCGGCGTCGTTGCGGGTGCCGTAGCCCGCGTTGCCGGTCTTGTCTCCGATCCGCCAGTCGGCGGGCACCCCCGCGCGGACGTACGGGCCGCCGGTCGTGTTGCCGACCAGCCAGTCCGTCAGCAGAGCGCGCCGGTCCTGCGGGAGGAGGTCGCCGAGCACGTAGCGGCGCAGGTCGCCGGCGAACACCCGCGGCGTGCTGGTGTCGCGGGTGTCGCCCGGGGTGGCCTCGTTGAGGGTGGGTTCGGTGCGGTCGACGCTGGTGGTCGAGTCGCCCAGGTCCCGCAGGGACTTCTGGACGGCCGCCGGGCCGCCGAGTTCGGCGACGACCAGGTTGGCCGCCGTGTTGTCGCTGTACTGGATGGAGGCGGAGGCCAGGTCCCGCAGCTTCATGCCGGTGGCCACGTGCTGCGAGGTGACCGGCGCCCACTCCAGCACGTCCTCCTGGCGGTAGGACACGACCTTGTCCAGGTCCGCGTCGGACGCCGTCCGCAACAGCGCCCCGGCGGCCATCGACTTGATCGTGGACGCGTAAGCGAACCGCTCGTCGGCCCGGTGGGCGACCTCCCGGCCGCTGCCGGTGTCCACCGCGAACACGCCGAGCCGGGCGCCGAAGCGCTGCTCCAGCGCCGCGAAGGAGGCCTCCGCCGCATCGGCCGGGGCCGTCCCCGCCACCGGTACCGCCGTCACGGCGGACGCCGCCGCGTTGGAGGCCGTCGAGGCGCCGCCCGCCCCGCCGCACCCGCCGACCAGCGCGGCCACCAGCAGGGCCACGGCGGGCAGCGCGACGCGGGGACGGGGGCGGTGGCGGGGGCGGTGGAGGTCGGACGTCATCAGTGGTCTCCCAGGTGGTTCGTACCGTCACGGCCGCCGTCGTGGTCGCGCCGTCGCGCTCAGCCAAGCAGGCCGCCGACCCTCCAGTCCAAGACCGCAATCATGAAGGGGACGATAAGAAAACACCTATGATGGCTGGCCATGGACCTGCTGGGGCACCTCCGCCACTTCCGCGCCGTCGCCGAGGAACGGCACTTCGGCCGCGCCGCCGAGCGCCTGCGGATCGCCCAGCCCTCGCTCTCCCAGCGGATCCAGCGCCTCGAACGCGAACTCGGCGTCACCCTCTTCGACCGCGGCCCGCGCGGCGTCGACCTCACCCCGGCGGGCCGGCTGCTGCTCGCCGAGGCCGAGGAGACCCTGGACAGCGCCGCCCGCCTCCTGGCCACCGCCGCCGACCTGCGCAGCGGACGGGCCGGCACCCTGCGCGCGGCCGTCCCGCCCGACCTCGGGCCGGCCACCCTCGCCGCGCTGCTCACCGGCTTCGAGGCCGCCTCCCCGGGCACCCGGCTCGAACTGCGCGAGGTGCCCGTCGCGGCCGTGGTGCGCGAACTCGCCCAGCACACCGTCGACGTCGCCGTCGTGCGCCACCCCTGCCCGGCCGACGGACTGGCCTTCGGCCCCGTCCTGCACCAGCCGCTCGGCGTCCTGCTCGCCGACCGCAGCCCGTACGCCGACCGCCCGGAGCTCGCGGTGGCCGAACTCACCGGCCTGCGCCTGGTGCTCTTCCCGCGCGCCACCGCCCCGGCCCTGTACGACGAGGTGCTCACCACCCTGACCAGGCACGGCTGCACCCCCGAGGCCGTCGTCGACCCGCCGGGGCCCGACGTCGCGGGCGCGCTCGTGCTCACCGGCAGCGCCATCGCCCTGGTGCCGCGCACCGTGCCGCCACCGGGTACAGTCTGGCGTCCGCTCACCGGCACCCCGCTGGCCTGGCGGACCTCCACGGCCTGGCCGGCCGGGCGGGGCGGGCCCGCCGTCCGCCTGTTCGCCCACACCGCCCACGAGGCGCTGACCGGACCGGGCGGACTGCTGCCCCCACCGCCCCACCGCCCGCTCTACCCCCGGCCCGCAATGGAGTTCCCGCTGTGACCAGCGACCGCACCGGAGCCGACCGCACCGGAGCCGACCGTACGGCCGCCGTCGGATCAGCCGCAGTCCGCTCGACCGCCGACCGTACGGTCACCGGCCGTACGGCAGCCGACCGGACCCCGCACAGCCGTGCCGCGCGCACCCGCATCACCGCCGCCTTCGCCGACGCCGGCGTCACCGGCTGGCTGCACGCACGCGACCTCGACACCGGCGCCGAGATCGGCCTCGGCGCCGACACCGCCGTCAGCACCTCCAGCGTCCACAAGCTCTGCCTCCTCGTGACGCTCTACCGCGAGGCCGCCGCCGGCCGGATCGACCTCACCCGGCAGGTCGAGATCCCCGCCACCGGCCGCACCCCCGGCGGCACCGGCCTCGCCGCCATGCTCGACCCCGCCCGCCTCTCCCTGCGCGACCTCGCCTACCTCACCGTCGCCGTCAGCGACAACACCGCCGCCGACACCCTGTGGGACGAGATCGGCCTCGACGCCGTCAACCGCACCATGGCCGACCTCGGCCTCACCCGCACCGTCGCCGTCCACACACTCCGCGACCTCAGCGCCGCCCTCGCCGAGGACACCGGCCCGGACTCCCCGGTCGACCCCGCCGTCGTCGCCCGCCTCAGAGTCCTCGACCCCGCCTTCACCAACCACAGCACCCCCCGCGACATGACCACCCTGCTCGCCGCCCTCTGGCACGGCGACGCCTGCCCCGGCGACCACGGCGCCGCCCTGCGCCGCCTCCTCGGCCTCCAGGTCTGGCCGCACCGCCTGGCCTCCGGCTTCCCCTACGACGACGTCCGCGTCCACGGCAAGACCGGCACCCTCCCCACGCTGCGCCACGAGGTCGGCGTCGTCGAGTACCCCGACGGCGGCCGTTACGCCCTGGCCGTCTTCACCCGCGCCGCGGCCACCACCATCACCCTGCCCGCCGCCGACGCCGCCATCGGCACCACCGCCCGCCTCGCCGTCGACGCCCTCCGGGCCCGCGCGGCCACGGGCTGACGGGCTGACGGGCCGACGGGCCGACGGAGCGTTCGCGCGGCCGCCGCGGGGCGGGCCGGAGGAAAACCGGTTGTCCGCGCCGCCGGGGGTCCGGCACAGTGGGCACATCGCGCCGCACACAGGCCCAGGAAGGAGCGCCGCCGTGAACACCACCACGCGAGTCCGGTCGTACCAGCGCTCCTCCAGTCACCAGTCCTGCGGGACGTCCTCGTAGCGCGCTGACCGGCTTCCCGCCGGGCCGCCCCGGGGCCGCGTCCCCGCCCGGGCGGCCCTTTCGCGTGCCGCCCACCGTGCCGGATGGTGCAACAGGCAGCACACCTGACTCTGACTCAGGCGATCGGGGTTCGAATCCTCGTCCGGCAGCGCAGTACCTGGAGAGTTGGCCGAGTGGTAAGGCAGCGGCTTGCTAAGCCGTCGTCGGGTGACAGCCCGCGCGCGTTCGATCCGCGCACTCTCCGCGCACTCTCAGCGCACCGCCGAGCAGTTCGCCGGGCGGGCCTCAGCGCAGCACCGACTCCAGGAAGTCGCTGCCGATCCGGGCCACGACGGAGATGTCGAGCTGGTGGAGGACGTAACGGCCCCGGCGCCGGGTGACGAGGAGCCCGGCCTTCCGCAGGACGGTGAGGTGGCGGGAGATCTCGGGGGCGGTGAGCCCGTACGCGTCGGCCAGCTCGTTCGTCGAGTACGCGGCGCGCGCCAGGTTGCGGCACAGGTTCATCCGCATCGGGTGGGTCAGCGCGTCCAGGCGCAGCTTGACCGTCTCCACGGGCTCGGCGCCGCCGATCTCGTGGGCCGCGGCCGGGTACTGGATCACGGGCTGCCAGCCCGGCCCGTACAGGGTGAACAGGTGCGGCCAGCCGAAGACGCTGGGCAGCAGGGTGAGGGCGGTGTCGCGGGCGTCGGTGCGCCCGTGCACGAGCTTGTCGACGACGATGCGGCTGCCCTGCTCGTCCTCCTCCAGGCTCAGCGCCGGCGACGCCGCCGTGAGGGCCTCCGCCAGGCCCTTGCGGCGCAGCAGGTCGGTCTTCTGCTGGGCGTCGGCGGTGAGCTGGACGCGGACCCGGCGCCAGGTGTCGGCGAAGAACGCCCGGTCGCAGTCCTCCAGGAGGCGCCGGATCCACGCCCGAGTCCCGGTGGGGTCGTTGAGCATCCGTTCGACGAACGCCGCCTGGTGCGGGCCGCGGGCCGCCGCCAGGTCGAGCGAGCGGCGCCGCGACCACGCGTCGGTCAGGGGCGAGGGCAGGCCCTTGGGGTAGTGGTTGGTGCTGCAGGAGATCTCCAGGGCCGCCCCGACGAACCTCTCGTCCGGCATCCGGTCGAGGTCGTCCAGCTCCTCGGCGAGGGTCTGCCGGGGGCACGCGGGCATCAGGAAGTCGGAGCGCGTCGAGCGCCACATGAAGTCGGCCTCCAGCATCCGGCCGGCCAGTTCCGGTTCGAGCGTGCCGGCGGTCGCCGTCGTCCACGCGTGCAGCCGGGGGTGGTGGGCGGGCTCGGCGAGCGCGTGCAGCGCGTTGCCGAGCTCGGCCAGCGGCGAGGGGTGGAAGGCGATCCGCTCGTGCGGCAGTCCGGTGATGTCGATGGTCACGCTCACCCCTCCATGGTGCCTGGCCCGCTGACCACGTCATTTGACGGGGGTCGTCAATCGGCGGGACCGGCGGGGCGGCCCCGGTGCACGGTGGGCGCATGAACGCACTGCAGCAGCACCTCCTGGACAGCTACCGCGCCGCCCAGCACGCCGAACCGGCCCCGCCCGCCCCCGGCACCCACGACCTCGCGGTGCTCCGGGCGGCCCGTGACCACCGCCGCTTCGAAGCGGTCGTCGCTGGCCGCCCCACCCCCGGCCGGCTGCGCTTCGCCGTCCGCCGCTGGCTGAGTGCCCAGGGCCGGCGGGCCGGGGCCGAGAGCAGGTGCTGAGACCGGTGCCGGGGCTGCGGCGCGGTCGCCGTCACCCGCCCGGCCCGCCACCCTGGGAAGTGGACCAGGGGGACGCACCGGGGACGCAGCCGGGAGGTTTCCAGTGGACGTACTCGTCGTGGGCGCCGGACCGGTCGGCCTGACCGCCGCCGTGGAACTGCGCAGGCGGGGGATCGGCTGCCGGCTCGTCGAACGGCTGCCGCAGCGGCTGCCGTTCGCGAAGGCGGTCGGTGTCCAGCCGCGCACGCTGGAGATCTGGGACCGGATGGGACTGGTGCGCGCCGCGCTCGACGCCGCCGTCCCGATGCGCGGGCAACTGCTCTACGTGAACGGCACCGAGCAGCCCCGGACCGACCTGGCGCTGCCGCCCGACGTGCCGTACGGCTTCGCGGCGCTGCCCCAGTACGAGACCGAGCGGATCCTGGAGGAGCACCTGATCCGCCTCGGGGGCCGGATCGAGCGCCGCAGCGAACTGGTGTCGTTCACCCAGGACGACGACGGCGTCACCAGCCGCCTGGTCACCGCCGCGGGGGAGGAGGAGGTCCGCTCCCGGTACCTGATCGGCTGCGACGGCGCGCACAGCACCGTCCGCAAGGGGCTCGGGCTCGGCTTCCGGGGCGGGGCGTTCCCCGAGGAGTACATGCTCGCCGACGTCGAGGTCGACTGGGACCTGCCGCCCGGCTACGGCGTGCGCGCCCTGCACCGGGGCGAGGACGGCCGCGTCGACGACCTGCTGGTCTGCATCCCGCTGCCCGGCCGGGGCCGCTACCGGGACTAATCGCAGTGCACCGGGTCGACAGCGGCGCGCCGCCCACCGACCCGGCGAAGTGCGACCCGGACCACAGACGCTGTGCCCGCCAGTGGTGCTCGACCAGCTCGGGATACTCCTGGCGCGTCCGGCGCGAGTTGACGCCCGTGAGCGAGTTGACCAACGTGGACAGGGCTGCCTTCGGCGGGAAGTTCACCAGCAGGTGGACGTGGTCGTTCTCGCCGTTGAACTCGACCAACTCCACCTCGAAGTCCCGGCAGACGCTTCGCATGATCTCTTCCAGCCTGGTCAGGTGCCGGTCGGCGAAGACCTTGTGTCGGAACTTCGTCACGAAAACCAAGTGCGCGTGCAGGATGAAGCACAGTGACGACCAGTACGGATGTTCTGATAGTCAGCCATAAACCAACACGGTACGGTGCTGCTCGTGCAGCTCAGGTACAGCTTCCGCGTGTACCCGAACGGGCCTCAGCGTTCCGCGCTGGCCAGGGCGTTCGGGTGTGCACGGGTCGCCTTCAACGATGCCCTTCGGGCACGTGAGAGCGCCCGCGCCGCCGGGCTGGCGTTCATCCCGTCCGCCGATCTGTCCAGGCGGCTCACGGCTGCGAAGAACACCCCCGAGCGGGCATGGCTCGGGGAGGTGTCCGCCGTGGTACTGCAACAGTCCCTCCGGGATCTGGACACGGCCTACCGGAACTTCTTCGACGGCTTGAAGGGCAAGCGCCCGAAGACGGGACCGCCCCGGTTCAAGTCCCGCAAGGACACCCGGCAGGCGATCCGCTTCACTGCGAACGCCCGATGGAAGATCACGCCGGGCGGTGGCCTGTCGTTGCCGAAGATCGGCGACGTGCGGGTGAAGTGGTCTCGCGCCCTGCCGTCGGTCCCGTCCACGGTGACGGTGATCAGGGACAGTGCAGGCCGGTACTTCGCGAGCTTCATCGTGGAGACCGACCCGGCCGACGACCTGACCCGCATGCCCGAGACGGACGGCCAGGTGGGCATCGACCTGGGCCTGACGCACTTCGCGGTGCTCTCCGACGGTCGGAAGATCAGCAGTCCGAAGTTCCTCCGGCGTGCCGAGAAGAAGCTCAGGCGCGCGCAGCAGTCCCTCTCCCGCAAAGAGAAGGGCAGTAGGAACCGGGACAAGGCCAGGACCAAGGTTGCACGGGCACACGCCCGGGTGGCCGACGCCCGGCGCGAGTTCCACCACCAGCTCTCCACCCGGCTCATGCGCGAGAACCAAGCCGTGGCAGTGGAGGACCTGGCGGTGAAGGGACTCGCCCGTACCAGGCTGGCCAAGTCCGTTCATGACGCCGGATGGTCGGCGTTCGTCACCATGCTGGAGTACAAGGCCGTGAGGTACGGCCGGACCCTGGTCAGGATCGGCCGGTTCGAGCCGACCTCTCAGGTGTGCTCGGCCTGCGGCGTGAAGGATGGTCCCAAGCCACTGAACGTCCGCGTCTGGCAGTGCCGGGCATGCGGGGTGTGGCTGGACCGGGACACCAACGCCGCCGTCAACACAGCCAGGGCCGCCGGACTGGCGGTGTCAGCCTGTCGAGCGCAGGTAGGACCGGGACTCGTCCCGGCGCAGCGCGAAGAAGCAGGAACCCGCCGAGACGGTCAGATGACCGTGGTAGGAATCCCCGGCCTTTAGGCCGGGGAGCGGAAGTCAACGGATGTCGATGCTGGTGCCACCCGAGCTGTCGGCCGCACCGGCTGCACCTGCCGTCCCGGCCGAATCAGCCGCGCCTGCCGCTTCCGGCGTCGCGCACGGCCTGGAGGGCGGCCGGGGCCCGGCGCTGTCCGACGTCCAGACGGTCCTGGACCGGCTCTCGCCGCGGCCGGCCACCGCCTCGGCCCTGCGCTGGTCCTCGGTCTTCCGGATCAGCCACCGGCTGGTGGACCGGTACGGGGACGGCCGGGTCCTGGTCGCCGGGGACGCCGCGCACATCCACCCGCCCACCGGCGCGCAGGGCATGAACACCGGCATCCAGGACGCCTACAACCTCGCCTGGAAGCTCGCCCTCACGATCGGTGGCACCGCCCGCCCGGGCCTCCTCGCGAGCTACGACGCCGAGCGCCGCCCGGTCGGCGAGGAGGTGGTCGGCCGCACCGTCCGGCACGCCGCCGAAGGCGTCCAGGCCGACCCGGAGGACCCGGCGACCCTGCTGCTGCGCGAGGCCCAACTGCTCGTCGGCTACCGCGACAGCCCGATCGTCGGCCCCCCGGACGCCGACGGCGCCGACGGCGACGGCCGCCCCGGGCCCGCCCCCGCCCTGGCGACCGGGCCCCGACTGCACCGGCCTGACCGGCGAGATCGCCACCTACCCGCAGCGCCTGTACGACGTGCTGCGGGGCGGCGAACACGTGCTGCTGCTGTACGGCGCCGACCGGGAGTCGATCGGAGGCTTCGACGAACTAGCCTCCTTCGCCAGCGAACTGACCTGTCGTCAGCTCACCTCCTACGTGATCCTCGCCGACGGCGCGCGGCCGCCCGCCGGCGGGACGCGGCTCCCGGTGTACCGCGACACCCGCGGCGAGTTCGCCCGCGCCTACGCCACCCAGGCCGGCCCGACGGCGTTCGTCGTCCGCCCGGACGGCTACCTGGGCACCCGCCTGCACCCACCCACGGCCGAGGGCCTGACCGCCCACCTGGCCCGCGTCTTCCGCACCCCCCGCCCGGAAGCGCGCTGATCCCGGCCGGTCCGGCGATCCCGGTGTGCCCCGGTGTGCCTC
Source organism: Kitasatospora sp. NPDC059827 (assembly GCF_042731675.1). Classification (NCBI taxonomy): domain Bacteria; kingdom Bacillati; phylum Actinomycetota; class Actinomycetes; order Kitasatosporales; family Streptomycetaceae; genus Kitasatospora; species Kitasatospora sp. NPDC059827. The sequence goes on from NZ_JBHWIV010000027.1 coordinate 63,499, forward strand.
CTCGTTTGGCCCGTGCCGCGGGGCGTTCATACGATCTGGCCCTTCCCCCCGAGCACGGCAGGACCAGGACATCCCATGACGCATCCCCTCACCTCGCTGCGGGCGGCGCTGGGCCTGTCGCAGCCCGAGTACGCCCGCCTCGTCGCCCGCACCCACGACGAGCTCGGCCTGGGGCGGATGGCCGCCCGCCGGGAGAAGGTGTCCCGCTGGGAGTCGGGGCGGATCGCCCCCGAGTTCACCGCGCAGCTGGCGATGGCGCACCTGCACGGCGTCGCGGCCCAGGAGGTCCGCCGTCTGGGCTGGCCGTTCTGGACGCACCTCGCCACCCGGGACGCGGCCCTGCTGGAACAGCCCCACACCGACGGCGGCGCCGTGACCGTCCTGGCCGGTACGGCGCTGCCGCCCGAGGAGACCCCGGCCCGGGCGCCGGCGCCGGTCCTGCGCGGCGCGGCACTGACGGGCCAACTGCGCGGTGCGCTGGAGCGCCTGCGCCTGGACCGGCCGGTGGCGGCGCCCGCGCCGGGGGCGGACCTCGGGGCGCTGACCGGCCGCGTCGCGGGGATCGAGGCGCGCACCGGCGCCCTGGAGGGCCACGAGAACGCGACCGGGCTGTCGCCCGCCGTCCTGTACGCGGCGGCGCACGCCGAGCACCGACTGGTCGTCTCCCTGCTCACCCGCGCCGGACACCCCGGCCCACCGTCGGCGCATCCACCGTCGGCGCATCCACCGTCGGCGCACCCGTCGTCGGCACACCCGTCGGTGCCGCGCCTGTTCGCGCTGGCCGCCCGTACGTCCCTGCTCTGCGGGTGGTTCAGCCTCGCCCTCGGCGAGGACGCGCGGGCCGAGCGGCACGGCCTCGCCGCGGTCCGGGCCGCCGCCGCGGCCGGTGAGCCGGCACTCGCCGCGCGGGCGATGTCGCAGCTGACCCTCCACCAGCTGGTCGCCGGTGCGGCGGAGGGCGCCGTCACCCTCATCCGCGCCGCCCGCGCCGCCGGCCCCCGCAGCCCGGCGGCGGAGGCGACGCTGCACTGCTTCGACGCCACCGCGACGGCCCGACTCGGCCACGCGAGCGCGGCCGAGGCCGCACTGGACCACGCCGGGCAGTGCATGGCGGACGCGCCCGCCGACCCCTCGCTGGACCCCGGCATCCACCAGCGCCTGTCGATCACCCGGGGCGGCGTGCTGTGGTACCTGGGCAGGCCCCGCAGGGCCGCACCGTACTTCCGGGCCTTCACCGACACCCTGCTCCTGCCGCAGGACACCGCCCACCACCCGCACACCGCGCTGTGGTTGCTGTACGCGGTCGACACCCACCTGGCCCTCGGGGAACTCGACGTCGCCGCCGCACTGGTGCACCGCGCCCTCGACCTCACCGGCGTGCTTCCCCCGGGCCTGGCCCGCGACTACCGCGGCAAGCTCACCGTCCACCGGCACGAGCCCCTCATCGCCCACGCCCTCGACCACCTGAACGACAGCGCCGCGCCCTGAGCCCGCGCCCGCCCTGGGCCCGCGCCAGGTTCCGGTGGTGTCCGTCCTCTTGTAGATGTTAGGGAAGTTTCCTAACTTGATGTCATGTCCGAGACACCACGGCACTCCCGGTACTCCCGGCGCTCCCTCCTGCGCGTCGGCGCGGCGGGCGGAGCGGCCTTCGCCGGCGGCCTCCTGCTGCCCGGCGCCGCCCGGGCCGCCGCCCCGCACCCCACCGCCCTCGACACCCCCGTCCTCGACACCCCCAGCCCCGGCAGCCCCACCCTGCCGTCGCCCCGCGGCGAGCGGACCGCCGGGTCCGCGCTGCGGCCCTTCGGCCGGCACCTCGCCTACGGGGCCGACCCGTCCCGCCAGGTCGTCGTCTCCTGGCAGGTGCCGGACGCGGTGACCGCCCCCTTCGTCCGGATCGGCCTGCAGCCCGGCGACCTCGGCGCGCCGGTCCCCGCCGAGGTCCGCACCCTGGTCAGCAAACTCGCCTGGCAGCACCCGGTCGAGGACCAGCCGCTGGTCAGGCCCACCACCGTCACCCAGTACTACCTGCACGCGCGGGTGGACCAGCTGGTCCCGGACACCACCTATTACTACGCCGTCGGCCACCAGGGCCACGACCCGGCCGGTCAGGGCGGCCGGCTCGGCGACGTGGCGAGCTTCCGCACCGCACCCGCCCCCGGACGCGGCGCCGGCTTCACCTTCACGGCCTTCGGCGACCAGGGCATCGGCTACAACGCCGCCGCCACCGCCCACCTGATCGCCGGCCTCGACCCCGCCTTCCACCTCCACATGGGCGACCTCTCGTACGCCAACAGCGGCGGCAGCGGCAAGACCGACGACGCGTACGACGCCCGCCTGTGGGACTCCTTCTTCGTGCAGAACGACCCCGTCGCCGCCCGCACCCCGTGGATGGTGGCGGTCGGCAACCACGAGATGGAGCCCTGGTACGGCGGCGACGGCTACGGCGGCGTCCGCGCCCGGTTCACGATGCCCGACAACGCCTGGGACCAGTCGACGGGCATCTACTCCTGGCGCTACCAGAACGTCGGCCTGATCAGCCTCGACGGCAACGACGTCTGCTTCAACACCCCCGCCAACCTCGACCACACCAAAGGCCGGCAGAGGAAGTGGCTGGAGGCCCGGCTCGCCGCCCTGCGCGCCGACCCCGGCATCGACTTCATCGTCGTCTACCTGCACCAGTGCACGTACTCCACCTGCCACGACAACGGGGCCGAACTCGGCGCGCAGCAGGACTGGGCCCCGCTGTTCGACAAGTACCAGGTGGACCTGGTGCTCAGCGGCCACAACCACGTCTACGAGCGGACCGACCCGATCCGCGCCGGCAAGGCCACCCGCAAGGTCGCCTCCGGTGACACCGTCAACCCGGTGAAGGACGGCACCACCTACGTCGTCGCGGGCGGCGGTGGCGGCGGGCTCTACAAGTTCCCGGCCTCCGACAGCTACCTCGGGCACGAGACCAGGAACGACGCCCCGGTCCCGATGGTGGTCTCCGACCGGAGCGGCCACGAGCAGACCGTCAAGGTCACCTGGTCCAGGGTCCGTTACACCGGCTACTGCCTGGTGGCGGTCGACGTGACGCCCGCCGCCGGCGGCGCGCCGGCCCGGATGGAGGTGCGGTCCGTCACCGAGGACGGCACGGCCGTGGACCGCGTCACCGTGCAGCGCGGCTGAACCCGGGCCGGCGCCGCGGGGAACGCCGAGGAGCGGCCCGCCCCTTCCGAGGGCGGACCGCTCCGGTGTCACCGGGGCGACGGCTGTCACCCGGGCGACGTCGTCACAGGCCGACCTGCGCCGAGCAGCGACGGAACGGGACCGGGGGGAACCAGCCGACGGAGTCGTTGCCGCAGACGTAGACGCTGGTGAGACGGGTGTGGTACTTGATCGCGCTGGCCTGGTTCTTCGCCAGCTGGAACTCGTGGACCTCGCCGGAGGCGGTCTTCACGAAGGCGCTGGCCCCGTTGAAGCGGGTGCCGGTGGACATCCAGACCCAGCCGTCCGAGCAGTTGTCCACCTGGACCTCGACGTCGTAGAAACGCAGCGGGCGGGTGCAGCCCGCGGTGGCGGCGGTGCCCGCCGAGGCCGGAGTGGCCGCGAGCGCGGTCAGCGCGGACACGGCGAGGCCGAGGACGGCGACCGTCTTCGGCAGCTTGCCCGACAGAGACTTCATGGGGTGGCTCCAAGCATTCGATGAGCGTTCCGAGCATGCGATCCGAGCTGTCCGCTCGGGCCGTGCCCCCACTGTTCTCGGAGCGGCGCACCCGTGGCATCGGTCATTTGACTGTCGATGTGCCGGAAACGGCAGGTGGGCCGGGCGAGGTCCTCCGTATCCTTGGCCGGTCACCACACGCGTACGAACATGAAGGAGAGACCCCTCGTGGCCAGCCCGACCGAGACGCTCGAGTTCCAGGCGGAGACCCGCCAGCTGCTGCAGCTGGTGATCCACTCGATCTACTCGAACAAGGACATCTTCCTGCGCGAGCTGATCTCCAACGCCTCCGACGCCCTCGACAAGCTCCGTCTGGAATCCCTCACCGACACCGACCTCGCAGCCGACACCTCCGACCTGCACATCACCCTGGAGGTCGACCGGCAGGCCCGCACCCTGACGGTGCGGGACAACGGCATCGGCATGACCCGCGAGGACGTCGTCGACCTGATCGGCACCATCGCGAAGTCCGGCACCGCCGGCCTGCTGGCCAGGATCAAGGAGGCCAAGGACGCGGAGGCGGCGCAGAACCTGATCGGCCAGTTCGGCGTCGGCTTCTACTCGGCGTTCATGGTCGCCGACAAGGTCACCCTGCACACCCGCCGCGCCGGCACCGAGCAGGGCACCGCGTGGGAGTCCGACGGCGAGGGCACCTACACGATCGCGCCGGCCGACGGCCTGCCGGCGGGCACCTCGGTGACGCTGCACCTCAAGCCGGCCGACGGCGAGGACGGTCTCGGCGACTACCTGGCGGGGTGGAAGATCCGCCAGATCGTCAAGCAGTACTCGGACTTCATCCGCTGGCCCATCCGCATGGCCGCCGAACCCGCCGCCGAATCCGCCGCCGTGGGCGGTGCCGAGGCCGAGGCCGAGACCGTGGCCGTCGCCGAACCCGCAGTCGAGCTCGAGACGCTGAACTCGATGAAGGCCCTGTGGGCCCGCCCCCGCAGCGAGGTGACCGAGGCCGAGTACCACGAGTTCTACCAGCAGATCAGCCACGACTGGCAGCCCCCGGCCGAGACCGTCCACATGCGCGCCGAGGGCACCTTCGAGTACGAGGCGCTGCTGTTCATCCCCGCCCACGCCCCGTTCGACCTGTTCTCCCGCGACACCAAGCGGGGCGTGCAGCTGTACGTCAAGCGCGTGTTCATCATGGACGACTGCGACGCGCTCATGCCGAACTACCTGCGCTTCGTCAAGGGCGTCGTCGACGCCCACGACCTGTCGCTGAACGTCTCCCGCGAGATCCTGCAGCACGACCGCCAGATCACCGCGGTCCGCCGGCGACTCGTCAAGAAGGTCCTCACCGCCTTCAAGGACATGCAGGCCGCCAACCCCGAGGCCTACGCCACGGCGTGGGAGCAGTTCGGCCGGGTGATCAAGGAAGGCCTGCTGGAGGACCGCGACAACACCGACGCGCTGCTGCCCCTGGTCTCGGCCGCCTCCACCCACGACGCGCAGAAGGCGACCACGCTGCGCGAGTACGTCGCGCGGATGAAGGACGGCCAGGACACCATCTACTACCTGACCGGCGAGAACCGCCAGATGGTGGAGAACTCCCCGCACATGGAGGCCTTCACCGCCAAGGGCTACGAGGTCCTGATCCTCACCGACCCCGTCGACGAGGTCTGGACCGACCAGGTCCCCGCCTTCGAGGGCCACCGCTTCCAGTCCATCGCCAAGGGCCAGGTCGACCTCGGCGACGACGCCGACACCGACGGCGACGACGAGGCGAAGGCGCAGAAGGCCCGGCGCGAGGAGGACTTCGCCGCCCTCCTCACCTGGCTGCAGGCCACCCTGGCCGAGCACGTCAAGCAGGTCCGCCTCTCCACCCGGCTCACCACCTCCGCCGCCTGCCTGGTCGGCGACGCCCACGACCTGACCCCCACCCTGGAGAAGATGTACCGGGCCATGGGCCAGGAACTCCCCACCGTGAAGCGGATCCTGGAGCTCAACCCCACCCACCCCCTGATCACCGCCCTGCACCGGGCCCACGGGGCGAAGTCCGACGACCCGGTCCTCACCGACATCGCCGAACTCGTCCACGGCAGCGCCCTGCTCGCCGAGGGCGGCGACCTGCCCGACCCGGCCCGCTTCACCCGCCTCCTGACCGACCACCTCACCCACAGCCTGTAACCCCCGGCCTGTCACCGCGGCGGCCGGCCGTACTCCGGGCCGGCCGCCCGCCGACCCAGGGCGGCACGGGCCCGCGGTGTGCCGCCTTGTGACCGGTCACTACCCACGTCGTTAATCTTTGTGACCCGGCCCGGGGACAGCGTGACGGGTCATGGACATGATGTTCTCCGGGGCGCCGGCTACCAGTTGGTAACCCGCGTTCTTTGACGGACCACCAGGAATTCCACGACTCGGGGGAACCATGCGCACGTGCACGTCCCGGCTGCTCGCCGCCGCCGTCACCGCCGCCCTGGCCGCCACCGCCGTGGCCGCCACGACAGGCCCGGCCGCCGCGGCCCCCGCGGCCGCGCGCTCCGCCACCGCGAGCGACCCCTTCTACGCCTACGACGGCAGCACGCCACTGGCCTCGCTCGCGCCGGGCACCGTGCTCAAGACGCGGACCCTGCCGTACCACGTGCTCGGGCTGCCCACCCCGGTGACGGCGATCCAACTGCTCTACCGCAGCACCGACGCGCAGGGCCGCCCCAGCGCCAACGTCACCACCGTGGTGCGCAGCCTGGCCGGGGACGGCAGCAAGGCCGTCTCGTACCAGTCCTTCTACGACTCGCTCGACCCGAAGGACGGCCCCTCCCGCGCGGTGGCCGGCGACGTCAGCATCAGCGGTCTGATCCCCAACGTCGAGGCGCTCTTCCTGGTGCCGCTGCTCGCCCAGGGCTACAACGTGGTGCTCCCCGACACCGAGGGCCAGAACGCCGACCTCGCGGCCGGCCCGGAGTACGCGACCAACACCCTGGACTCCATCCGGGCCGCCACCCGGTCCCCGGAGACCGGCATGGGCCCCGACACCCGCTTCGGGCTGATGGGGTACTCCGGCGGCGCCGTCGCCACCGGCTGGGCGGCCGCGCTCGCGCCGAGCTACGCGCCCGAGGTGAACGCCAAGCTGGTCGGCTACACCGAGGGCGGGCTGCTGGTGGACCCGGCGCACAACCTCAAGTACGTGGACGGCTCGCTGGTGTGGAGCGGCATCACCCCGCTGTCCGTGATCGGGGCCTCGCGCTCCTTCGGCAGCGACCTGACGCCCTACCTGAACGACTACGGCCGCTCGGTCTACCAGCAGCTGGAGCACGGCTCGATCGTCGACGCCCTGGGCCATTACCCCGGGCTGACCTGGAAGGCGATGGTCAAGCCCCAGTACGCCGACCCGAACTCGGCGCCGCCCTTCGTCGAGGCCGTCAACCGGAACAACCTCGGCTCGGCCCCCACCCCGACCGTGCCCGGCTCCATCGCCCAGGGCAACGGCGGCGTCCTGGAGGGCACCTTCGCCAGCCCGCCCGGCATCGGCACGGGCGACGGCGTGGCGGTCGCCGGGGACGTGCGGGCCCTCGCCCGCCAGTACTGCGCGACCGGCGCCGCAGCGGTCGCGTACCAGCAGTACGACCTCCTCAGCCACTTCGGCGTCCCCGTCGTCTGGGCCCCGCAGGCCGTCGGCTGGCTGGGCGACCGCTTCGCCGGCCGCCCCGCCCCCTCCGACTGCGGCCACATCCCGCCCGGCAACTCCCTCACCCCGGAACAACCCGCCCCCGGCCACTGACCCGGAAGGGGACACGAGGCGCCCGGCAGCGCCGAACGCCGTCATGACACCGTCATACCGGAGTACCACAGCGGGACTTGGCACTCCGGTACGACGGCTTGCGCCCCTCCTCGCCCGTAGCGTCGCCCGTGTCGGAAGTGACCACGGGAACGAACGAGGGGGAACGGTGATGAACAGGCGAGGACGGGCCGCGGCAGCCGCGGCGGCGGTGCTGCTGGCGGCGACGGCCACGGTGGGTGCGGCCGGGGCGCCGGGCGCGGCGGCGGCGCCGCAGCGGGCCACCGAGCGGCAGGCCAGGGCCTGGCTGCCGCAGCCCACCGGGCCGTACCCGATCGGTACGACCGCCCTGCAGCTCACGGACGACGGCCGGGACGACCCCTGGAAGCCCGGACAGCACCGCAAGCTGATGATCAGCCTCTGGTACCCGACCACCCGCCCCGCCACCGGCGAGGACCGCGCGCCGTACATGGTCCCCGCCGCCGCCGACCACTTCGACAGCGCCGGGAGCATCGGCCAGCGCGAGAACGGCTTCGAACCCGGCCGCACCGACTGGGCGGGCATCCGCACCCACGCCCGCGTCGACGCGCCCGCCCTCCCCGGCGGCAAGCGGCCCGTCGTGCTGTACTCGGCGGGCTTCGGCGCCCCGCGCACCTGGGGCACCGCCCTGGTGGAGGACCTCGCCTCCCGCGGCTACGTCGTCGTCACCGTCGACCACACCTACGAGGCCTCCGAGGTCGCCTTCCCCGACGGGGACCTCGCCACCTCCGTCTTCCCCGCGCTCATGGACCAGCCCGGCCTCGACCAGGGCGCCCTCCTGCGCAAGATGCTGCAGACCCGGGTCGACGACACCCGCTTTGTCCTGGACCGGCTCGCCGGGCTGCGCCACGACGAGCAGCTGCCGTCCGGCCTCGCCGCCTCCCTCGACCTCGACCGGATCGCCGCGGTCGGCCACTCCGGGGGCGGCTCCGCGGCCCTGCAGACCATGCACGACGACCCGCGCCTCAAGGCCGGCGTCGACCTCGACGGCCAGCTGCACTTCCCCGGCCCGGACGGCAGCGGCGTCCAGCTGCCCCTGCCCACCGTCGCCGCGGACGGCCTGACCCGGCCCTTCCTGCTGATGGGCACCCAGGAGGCCGACTCCGGCAGCTACCACCAGCAGCCCGGCTGGGACGCCCTGTGGCAGCACAGCACCGGCTGGCACGCCGACGTGACCCTGGAAGGCTCCCGCCACGGCTCCTACACCGACGCCCAGCCCCTGCTGCCCCAGCTCGCCCGCCAGGGCGCCGTCACCCCGAAGGCCGTGTCCGCCGCAGTCGGCGACGTCCGCCCCGACCGCGCCGTCCTCGCCACCCGTTCCTACGTGGCGTCCTTCCTCGACCGCTGGCTGCGCGGCCACGACGACCACCTCCTGGACGGCCCGTCACCACGCTTCCCCGAGATGCGCTACGAGCGGTAGCGCGCGCCGGTACGGCGCCCGGCAGCCGCCCAGCCGCCCAGCCGCCCAGCCGCCCAGCCGCCCAGCCGCCCGACCGCCCGACCGCCCAGCCGCCCAAGTCGCCCAACCGCCCTACGGCCGTACCCGGTTGTCGGTCGCCAGCACGTCGCCCGGCACCGTCGAGCCCACCTGGCGCCGCAGCGCGCCGATCGCCGGATCGGCGATGGAGACGGTGAGCCGGTAGGGCGGCTGGCCGGTGACGGTGTTGTGCGCGTCGGTCGGTGCCACCAGCCGTTGCTGGACGGCGAAGCCGTCGAAACCCGGGCACAGGGCCTCGGGCGGGAGCGTCACCCGGGCGGACGCGCCGCCCTCGGGCCCGACGTGGACGCTGCCGCCCGGGCCGGCCGGGGCGTCGTCGTCGCCGTGCGTCAGCGGGAGGCCGTGGGCCCCGCCGACCAGGCCGTCCGGGCCCTCGATCTCCACCGCCACGCCCTGCGGACCGAGCGGCGCCGACAGGTCCAGCGCTCGGCCGCCGGGGCCCGGGGCGAGAGCCAGGTCGATGGTGAAGTGCCCCGGGTCCTGCGCCGAGTCCCGGGAGAACCCGTAGGAGCTGAGCACGAGTTGAGGCCCTGGCGCAGGGGTGTCGGCCGGTGACCCGGCGAAGGTGAAGGACGCGGGCGTCGGCTCGAAGTGGTGGAAGCCCGTGGCGCCGCACCTGGCGCCGTCGGAGACCCCGCCGCCGGGCAGCGCGACGTCCGCGGTCGGCCGGGGCGCTCCGGGCACCGGCCGCGGGTCGCGCATCGACCGGCCGTCCCCGTTCAGCACACCGGCCGGGTCCATCCCGACCGCGACGGCCAGCAGCGCCGCGAAAGCGGTGACCGCGATCAGCACGGTGCGCCGGCGCCCGGGCCGCAGCCACCGCGAGCGCCCCGCGCCGCGAGCCGCGCGGGGCGCCGGCCCGGGCGTCCAGCGGCGGCCGCCCGGGTCCACCGGCGGCTCCTCCCGCCACCGCGCGGCGAGCATCCGGGTCCGGGCGGTCGGCTCCTTGACGGTGGCCTCCCCGATGAACCGCTCGTCCAGGACGAGCCCCTCGAACGGATCGGGTGTCGCCCGGCCCGGCGCTATCGGCTCCGGCTCACGGGAAGAGGGCTGCTGGGGATCATCGGCGCTTGACACGGCGCCAGTATGCCCGCCCGCTCGGACACTTCGCGCCCCACCCACCGGCCGGCGCCGCCCCACCGGGCCGCGCGACCTGTCCGGGAATTCAGGAGGGGAGGCCCACCACGTTCTCCGCGGTGGCGTTCAGATCGCACCACACGGTCGAGGTCCCACCGCTTTCCACGCGGTTGCCGTAGTGGTGGTACCGGCCGTAACCCGGCTTGTAACACGTCACATCCGCGACGAAGGGCCCGTTGGTACACCTGATCGACGCACCCGCGTGCCCGCCGCTCCCGGTGAAGAACTGCTTGTTGCCGCAGCTCAACGCCGTCGGGGCGGCCGAGGCCGACACCGACGAGACGCCGACGAACCCCGCACCGGCCAGGGCCGTGGCCAGGGCGAACGCCGCAACCCGCTTCCGAGTCCGCATCATGATCCTCCTTCGTATCCAAAGGGATTGGACGAATTCACCCTAGGATTACGAATGGCGGAGGCGGTAGATGCATTCGGTGAAATGGCTCAAAGGCGGCATTTCCCGTGCAAACATCACCCCATGTTCGAATTTTGACCAGGAAAAGCACCGCCGAACACCCGCGGCGGAGCAGCGGCAGCGGTGGCGGGATTCGCACGGTGCCGCGCCCGTCCGACCGGCGGCAGGCGGTGTGCCGGCCGCCGGTCGGATGCCCGGAGCCCGTGGTGGCGTGAACGGCCCCGGGCCCGGCCCTGGCCCCGGGGCCGGTCGGGGCCGGTTCCGTCAGGGCAGGTAGCGCTCGAGCGCCGCGGCGCCCTTCTGCTCGATCTGCTGCCTGGCCCACTCGAGCCGCTCGTGGGTGATGTCCTGCCCGGAGGCCATGACGAGGTCCTCAGGGTCGAAAGGCCGCTCACCTCCGGTGAACAGCCGCTGCGGGGACGCCTTCGCGTCCGCGCCCTCCCCGCCCGCGGGATCGCTTCCTACGATCGGACTGCCCATGGCTACCTCCCTGGTCGGCCTCCTCCAAGGGTGCCGCCGATCCGCCCCCACCGCTTCCCGTCGGCGTACGAACCACCCCGCCGCCGCGCCCCGGCCGCCCGACCGCCGGCACTGGCCATCAGCCGACTTCCCGGGTGCCTGCCGCATCGTCGGTTCGTGCCCGGGCCCGGGACATCCCGGCTACAGGCCGATGTCGTAGCGCCCGGTCTCGTGCAGCCAGGCCAGGTGTCCGGCGATCTGGTCGTCCAGTCCGCGCGTGTAGCGGGTGAGGATTTCGCTGCCGCGCCGGCGCAGGGCGGCCGCGAGTTCGGTGTACCGGGCCGTGTCGTGTTCGATCTCCCGGGCCGTCAGGTCGATGCCCGTCTGGACGCTGTGACCGTGGTGGTGGGCGAGGACCATGGGCAGGTTGGCGATGTGGCCGCGGGCCACGTCGCGCGGGCAGCCGTACACGTCGTTGGTGAGCCCGATGATGCGGATCGCCAGGTCGGTCAGTTCCCTGACCTGCGGGTCGAGCACCAGGGCGGTCGGCATCTCGAAGCCCTGGGCGACCTCGGTGAGGACGAAGTGGTGGTGCAGGTGGGCGATCAGGTGCCGGATGCGCCGGTACTCGGACACCGGCGGCACCGTCCGGTGCTCGGCGTAGGCGGCGTCGGCGGCCGCTCCCACACTGTAGTGGAGCATCCCCTTGCGGATGCGCAGGACCTGTTGCGGGGTCGCCGCCTGCTCGATCCGCTGGAACAGGTCACGGTAGGCACGTTCGATCGGGACGTCGTGGGGCACCGGGGCGTGGGGGTCCTCGGCGATGGCTTCGCAGGCCAGCAGGTGTTCCGACAGGTCCGTGGTACGGCCGGCGAGGCCCAGGCCCTCGGTGTAGCGGTCGTCCTGCACGGTGGCCCATACGCAGAACCGCGTCGCGATCAGCACCCGTTCCACGTCGCCTTCCGGGATCATCCACGCGTAGGTGCGGCCGAGCGTGGAATGGCGCAGGTATGTCTCGTCCGCGTCGGTGCCGATGATGCCGACGTCGCGAAGCCATGCCAGAGTGCGCTCCTCCAACTCGTCGGCGCGGGGGTGAAGCCGAGGGGGTACCGGAAACGAGATCCGGGGGAGCACCAGTTCCCTGGCCAGGTCACGCCTGTCCTCCCGGGGCGCGGGTGCGGGCCTCATCGGGTGTTCCCCCCGCTGTCGTGGCCGTTCTCCCGGTGATCCAGGTGCCGGCTCGCCGTGCGCACCGCCCGGTGGGCCCGCGCGAGCGGCTCGGCGCAGAAGGCCCGGGCCGGTCCGTCCGACAACGCGGCCAGATAGGCGTCGGCACCGCTCAGCTCCCGGCGCGCGTATGCGGCCAGGTCCGCGGCCCCCCAGCCGTCCGGCCAGAAGTCGACACCGCGGGCCGCGTCCTCGTCCCGGTCGATGAGGATGTTGACGCTCTGCAGCGCCCGTCCGTAGGCGACGCCCAAGGTCCGGTCGGTGCGGGTGCCGTCGTGCCAGGCCCACAGGTCGGACAGCAGCAGGACCAGGGTGCCCGACACCGCGTAGGTGTACCGGTCGAGGTCGGTGCCGGTGCGGACGGTGAATCCGCCGGCGGCCCACTGGGCCATGCGTTCGGCCATGGTGGCGAAGGTCTCGTACACCCGGGGCCCGATGTCCGGCGGGGGCAGTGCCGTCCACTCCCCGATGCGCAGGGTCACTGCGGGCAGTACGCCGACGTGCTCCCGGAACAGCGTGGCGAAGTCACTCTCGGTGAAGCGGGTCTGCAGCAGCCGCCCGACGCCACGCAGCAGCACGCCCTTGTCCTCGGCGGCCAGCGACGAGTGGTCCTCGATCTCGTCGATCGCCCGCATGAGCAGGTAGGCGCACGTGACCGCCTCGTTCAGCGGAGCCGGCGTACCGATGACCGGCCCGTACCAGGTAGTGCTGTACTCGCGCACCACGGCGTGCGCGTCGTCGAGCAGGGTCATGACACCCCGTACCTCTCTTCGCGGGTCGGGCGACGACGGTGGGCCCTCGTGCCGCTTCCGGCCCCCGGCTTCGCGGAGCTGTCGGGGCAGCAGGCCGTTCGGGCAGACCTCGCGCGCCCCTGCCTGCAGCAGACCGCATCTCGGCTCGATGTCAATCCTCCTGACCGGAAGTCGACTTCGGCACAACGGACGGGCCGGGCACCGCCGCGACCGGTGGCCGTCGGATCAGTGGCCCGGCGGCCACCTTCGTCACGGACGCCGAACACCTCTACCGCTTGTCCCCGGACCACGCCGAGGTCGCGCAGTGGGACCGGGCCACCGGACACCGGGCCGCGATCGGTGGCCCGGCCGATCGCCTCTTCACCGGACCCGCCGGGCTGTTCGCCACTGATCCCGGCAACGACCACGTCACCCGCTACAGCGGCAGCCCCGGTTCCTGGACCCCGATCGGCGAGACCGCCGCGGAGACCGCCGTCACATGATCCTCATCGAGGGGCAGGGCGTCAGCGGCTCCACCATCTCGGCGGATGCCGGAGGCGAGCCGGCCCCGGCGCCACGCGGACACGCCCGCCCACCCCGGTCTTCCCCCAGATCCGGCCCCCGCTCCGGCCGCACCACCCCGTCCGAGGGGATGTCGGAGGCCCCTGCGAAGATCGCGGCCATGGAGCTCCCCACCGCCCTCGCCGGCCTCGACGACCACCCCTGGGCCACCGTCGACCACGCCTACGGCCCCGCCGAGGACCTGCCCGAGTTGTTGCGCGCCTTCGCCGAGGGCGGCGAGGACGCCGAGGAGGCACTGGACGAGCTGTACGGCTCGATCGTCCACCAGGGCACCGTGTACGCGGCCAGCGTCGACGCCGCCCCCTACCTCGCCCGGATCGCGGCCTCCGGCAGCCAGAGCGTCGACGCGCTCCGGCTGCTCGGCTGCCTCGCCGAGAGCGAGGACGAGCACGGCGTCGAGCCGGGCGCCGTACGGGCCGCCGTCGCCGCCCAACTGCCGCTGCTCATACCGCTGCTGGCGGACGAGGACGCCGACGTGCGGCAGGCGGCCGGCTGGACGGTCGGCCACACCCGGGACACCGGCACCGCCCTGCCCGCCGTCCGGGCCCACCTCGCCACCGAGACCGAACCCGCCGTCCGGGCCGAACTCCTCACCGCCTACGGCCGATTGGACCGCAAGGGCGCCGCCGACCAGGCCCGCGCCCTGCTCACCCCGGACACGCCCGCGCCGCTGCGCCTGGCCGCCGTGTTCGCCGCGCTGGACGCCGACGAGCCGTGGCTCGCCGCCCACCACGACGCCGTCCTCGGCCTGCTGCCCGCGTGCGAGACCGCCCGGTTCGGCCACGCGGACGAGCACCGGGAGCCACTGCGCACGATCGTCGGGCACCTGCTGGAGCGGGACGCCGAGGCCGACCGCGAGAGCGCCCTCGCCCTGCTCGACGCCGCCCTGCGCGACGAGCGCCCCGAGGTGCGGGCCGAGGCCCTGTGGGCGGCCGACCGCGCCTGCGCCCTGTCCCGCAGCGCCCCGCAGCGGCTGGTCCCGGCGATCGTCCCGCTCGCCGCCGACCGGGCGGCCGCCCAGCTGCTGGCCAAGCTCGGCCCGGCCGCCGCCGAGGCCGCGCCCGTCCTCGCCGAACTCGCCGCACGGCCGGACGCCCAGCCGGACAACGGGCCGGGCAACGGGCCGGACGACGAGCCGGGCGACGAGGCGGCCGACCAGGCCCTCGCCGCGCTCGTCCTGGTGGCGCCGCGGGCCGCCGCCCCGCTGCTGGCCCGGGCCCTCGGCCGGCGCCCGCGCGCCATGCAGAGCGCCGCCGGGTCCTACGCCCCGGCCGACGCCCCCTTCCCGTTCGACCCGGAGCTGTTCGCCGCGGTCCGCGCCCGCCTGGCCGCCAAGACCCTGGAACGGCCCGCCTCGGAATGCCAGGACTGCGGCTGCACGACGGTCAAGGACAACAACGACATCGCGGGCCTGGTCCACCTGCTGCGCCAATGGGGCCCGCAGGCCGTCGGGGCGCTGCCCGAACTGTGCGCCGTGCTGCCCCGGTTCCCGTACGCCGCCACCGCGATCACCGCCGTCGCCGCCGACGGCGGACCGGAGCAGCGCGCGCAGGCCGCCACCGGCCTGCGCACCGAGGCCGGGAAGCTCCTCGTGGCCCAGGCACTGCACGAACTGACCGGCGAGAGCGGACCGTTGCTGGCCGCCGCCGAGGCGGCGTTCGCCACCGGAGTGCGCGGCGCCGGCGACGGGGCCCAGGCCGCGGCCGCCCTCGGACCGGCGGCCACCCCTCTCGTCCCGGCCCTGCGGGAGGCGCTCGGCCGCACCGCCGAGCGCGACACCACCCCGCAGGTGGACACCGACCTCGCCCTGGCGCTCGCCCTGTGGCGGATCACCGGGCAGGCGGCCGAAGCCGTCCCGGTCCTGGCCTCGGTGCTCGACAACAGCCGGGGCCGGCAGTGGTTCCGCTGGACCGCCGCCCGCGCCGCCCGCGAGATCGCCGCCCTCGGCCCGGCCGGACGCCCACTGACCGCCCGCCTCGAATCCTTCCTCGACGACCCGACCCTGGCACCCTCGGCCGTCCTCGCCCTGCTCGCCGTCGGCGACCCGGCCGTCCTCGACCGCACCCGCCTCGCCGAAGCGGCCCTGCACTCCGCCGAGACCCACGCCGACCTCAAGCACGCCGTGGAGGCCCTGCGGGCCCTCGGCACCTCGGCCCTGACCCCGGAACAGCACGACCGCCTGACCGCGCTCGCCACCCGGGACCGCCGCCTGGTCCTCTCCGGCGCCGACCACGCGATGATCCGCGAGGACGAACACCTGCGCACCGCACTGGCGGCCCTCCTCGACCCGACCGCCTGAGACGTGCCGTCCCCGGTGTCCCCGGCCTCGTCGGGGACACCGGGGACGCCGGCGAGGCCGGGCGCGGCGAAGCCCCGCCGGGCGGGTGCTCGGCGGGGCTTCGTGTCCGCGTGGGGGCGGCGGGTTCCGGGGGAGGGGTGTCAGGCGCGGGCGTCGATCTTGCCCTGGAGGGCGGCGAGCAGGTCCTTGAGGATGCCGGCGGTGCCCTCGTCGGTCAGCTCGCCCTGCTCGTCGAAGCGCTCGTGCGAGCGGAAGGCGACCAGCTCGGGCTTGACCACGACGTCGCTGTCGGTCCAGACGAAGACCTGGCGCAGCGCCAGCTGGGCGCGGACGGAGCCGAAGTTGGTGGGGGCGGCGCCCATGATCGCGGTGGGCTTGCGGTGCAGCGGCAGGCCCTCGCTCTTGCTCCAGTCGGTGCTCAGCCAGTCCAGGGCGTTCTTGAGGACGCCGGGGACGGAGTAGTTGAACTCCGGGGTGGCGATGAGCAGCCCGTCGGCCTCGGTGACCTTGCGGCGCAGCTCGTCGACGACGGCCGGGCGCTTGCCGGGGTGGTCGAGGTCGTAGTCGTACGGCGGGATCTCGCGCAGGCCGTCGTAGATCTCGATCTCCATGCCGGCCGGGTTGAGCTTCCGGGCGGCGCGCAGCAGCGCGGTGTTGTGCGAGTCGGCGCGAAGCGAGCCGGAGATGGCGAAGACCTTGGACGCGCTCATGACGGTGCTCCTTGCGGTGTGCGTGTGGCTGCCGGGGCGGCGGTGGTTGTTCCGACGCCGAGAAACCTAAACCGTTCAGTTCAATGCGTCAACCAGACAGTTCAGTCTTGACTCTGAACTGGCTCGTGTAGTTCAGTCTTCGGCATGACGACGACTCAGCCCGCCGCGGCCCAGGCCGCCCCCGTCCGCTCGACCACCACCGTCATCGACCCCGTGCACACCTTCGAGGGCGCCGGGTTCCCCGTCCGCCGCCCGTTCCCGGTGGCCGAGCTCCCGATGCTCGACCCGTTCCTGATGGTCGACCAGACCGGTCCGCTGCTGCTCGCCCCCGGCGAGGCCAAGGGCGCCCCCGCCCACCCGCACCGCGGCTTCGAAGCGGTCTCCTACCTCATCGAGGGCTCGATGGACTGGGCCGACTCGACCGGCCGGCGCGGCACCAGCGTCGCCGGCGAGGTCGAGTGGCTCACCGCCGGCGCCGGCATCGTCCACTCCAACGAGCCGACCGCCGAACTGCTTGCCCACGGCGGCCGCCAGCACATGCTCCAGATCTGGGTGAACCTGCCCGCCCGGCTCAAGGACCTCCCGGCCCGCAGCCAGAACCAGGGGCCCGACACCATCCCGGTGGTGCACACCGAGGACGGCAGCCGGGTCAAGGTGATCGCGGGCCACAGCCACGGCGTGGCAGGCCCCTTCGAGACCCACCTGCCGGTCCTGCTCGCGCACGCCGTGCTGCCCGCCGGCGGGCGGGCCGACTTCACCGTGCCGACCGGCCACAACGCCGCCGTCTACGTGCTCTCCGGCGCCGTCGAACTGCCCGACGCGCCGCTGACGGACGGCCAGCTCGCAGTCCTGGCCCACGACGGCGAGCGGATCACCGTCGCCGCGCCGCACGGACCGGCCGAGGTGCTGGTCCTGGCCGGCGAGCCGATCGGCGAGCCGGTCGCCCGCGGCGGCCCGTTCGTGATGAACACCGCGGCCGAGCTCCGGCAGGCCCAACTCGACTTCTCCAACGGGAAGTTCGGGCGGATCCCGGAATGAAACCGGGAGCACTGAACACGACGGCAGGGGCGGACGCCCGCCCCGCGCAGCCGCCGACGGACAGCACCGGCCGGGGCGCACGGGGGTCGCTCCGGACCGGCCTGCTGCTCGCCGCGCTCGCCGCCCCGGGAGCCGCCGGACTCTCCAGCCCGAGCCTCGTCCTGCCCGCCGTCGCGCGGGAACTGCACACCGGCCCCGGCCCCGCCGCCTGGCTGATGAGCGGCTACGGGCTCGGCATGATGCTCGGCACCCCGCTGCTCACCGCCACCGCCGGGCGGCGCGACCCCCGGACACTGCTGCTCGCCTCCGCGGGGGCACTGCTGCTCGGCGTACTGGTCACCCTCGCCGCCGGGGCGGACCTCGGCCCGCTGGTCGCCGGGCGCGCCCTGCAAGCGGTCGGCGCGGCCGGGTTCAACGTGGCCGCCTTCCAACTGGCCGCGCGCCAGCCGGACGGCCGCGCCTCAGGGGTCGTCGCGATCGGCAGCGCGGCGGGCGGCACCGCCGGCCTGTTCATCGGCGCGGCGGTGGCGACGGGGCTGGGCTGGCGGACCTGCCTGGTGCTGCCGGTGCTGACCCTGGCCGTACTGCCGGCCGTACTGCGCGGATGCGCCGGACCGAAGCCGGAGCCGACACGGGATCCGACACGGGATCCGACACGGGATCCGGTACGGGATCCGGTACGGAAGCCCGCGCGGGGCCCGGGCGCGCAGGCGCCGCGCCGCTCGTTCCTCGGCCTGGACGCCCTGGCGGTGCCGCGCTTCCGGGCCGTCGCCGCGGTGATGCTGATCCTGGCGACCGTCAACTTCGGCCTGGTCTACGGCGCACCCCGGCGGGCCGCCGCGCTCACCGGCTGGAGCACCGTCCAGACCGGCGCCGTCGGCTCGCTCGCCACCCTGACCGGCGCGCTGCTCTCCTGGTCGCTGGTGCGCGCCGCACCCCGACTCGGCCTGCGCCGCACCACCGGCCTGCTGCTCGGCGGCTCCTTCACCGCACTCGCGCTCGCCGCGTTCGGCCCCTGGGCACCGCTGGTGCTGCTGGGCGCCGGGGCCAGCGCCTGCGTCAACGCGGGCGGCCAGGGCATCCTGACCGGCGCCGCAGCCGAGGCCGTGGCACCGCAGCGGCGACCGGAGGCGATCGGACTGTTCAACCTGGTGTTCCTGCTCGGCGCGGCACTTGGCCCGCAACTGGCGGTGCTCGCCGAGCGGATCGCCGGGCTGGGCCCGTAACCCGCCCCGCCGACGCCCCGACCGAGCACACTGACCGAGCGCGCTGCCCAGCACCGCCGGGCCCGACCCGAGCACACCGACCGAGCGCGCCGGCCGAGCGGACCGACCGAACCGTTCAGTTTCATATACTGGCCCGTACCGTCTCCCCCCGAGCACCCCGAGGAGAACCCGATGGCCGCCGACGACCCCCAGCCGACCGACGAGTTCGGCATCCCGATCATCCCGAGCCCGGTCGACGCCGCCCAGCGCCGCCGACAGGCCATCATCGACGCGGCCCTGGTCGAGTTCCTGAAGGAGGGCTACTCCGCCGCCTCGATGGACGCCATCACCGCGCGCTCCGGTGTCTCCAAGGCGACCATCTACAAGCACTTCGGGAACAAGGAACGGCTCTTCCTCGCGGTGATCGGCGGCATACTGCCCACCACCTACGAGGACCTCAAGCCGTGGAACTCCACCATCGCCGAGGCTGACGACCTGCGCTCCGCACTGATCACGCTCACCCTCGACTGGACCCGCATCCTGCTGCGCCCCGACATCATGTCGCTGCGCCGGCTGGTGATCGGCGAGATCGACCGCTTCCCGCAGCTGGGCCAGCTCTGGTACCGGGTCAGCTACGACATGAACAACGGCCCGCTGATCGAGGCCTTCGCCGAACTGGACCGCCGCGGCGTGCTCGCCGTGGAGGACCCGGCGCTGGCCGTGCAGCAGCTGGTCGCCTGCACGGTGGGCGTGCCGCAGCTGGTGCGCACGTTCCGCCCGGAGGCTGAATTGGACGAGGCCGCGATGCACCGCACGATCAGCTCCGGGGTCGACCTGTTCCTGGCCCGGTACGCACGGGAGCAGTGACCGCGGCGACGGCGGGCGCGGCGCCCGGGGCCGCCGCCACGGCCGGACCGGCGACCGGCCCGCGCCGGTACCGCCGCAGCCCGGCCACCACCAGCAGCACCGCCGTCCACGCGCCGGTGCAGAGCACCTGGCTGCGGCTGCCCGGGTCCACCAGCATGAACACCAGCACCCCGGCCATCGCCGCCAGCGCCCCGTAGCCCAGGTACGGGAAGCCCCACATCGAGGCCGCCTGTTGCTGCCCGTGCTCCTGCTCCTGCCTGTCCGTGCGCCGCTGCCGCCGGCCGTGCAGCCGCAGGTAGGAGGCGGCGATCAGGATCCAGACCACCAGGATCGCCGTCCCGATCGAGTTCAGCAGGAACGGGAAGACGGTCCGCGGCCACAGCAGGCTGAGCACCACCGACCCGAAACCGAACGCGGCCGAGGCGAGCACGGCCCGCCCGGCCCCGACCAGCGCGCCGCCGCCCGCACCACCCGAGTCCTCCACCCCACCACGGCCGGTCAGCAGGCGCGGCGCGTCGCCGCGGGCCGCGAGGGCGTGCAGCATCCGCGAGGAGCCGTAGATGTTGGCGTTCATCGCCGACAGCAGCGCCACCAGCACGACGGCGTTCATCAGCTGTGCCGCGCCCGGCACCCCGATCCGGCCGATCGCCGCCGCGTACGGGCCGCCGGCGACCGCCGGGTCGTCCCACGGCACCACGGCGACGATCACCGCCATCGAGCCGATGTAGAACAGCGCCACCCGCCACAGCACCGTGCGCACCGCCCGGCGCACCGCGGCCACCGGGTCCGCGCACTCGGCGGCGGCGATGGTCACCGTCTCCAGCCCGCCGTACGCGAACACCGCGGCGATCGTGCCCACCGCGACCCCGTGCCAGCCGTGCGGCAGCAGGCCGCCGTGCGCGGTCAGGTTCTCCGTGGCCGGCGTCCGGCCGGTGAGCACGGCGGCGGCGCCGAGCAGGACGAACGCGCAGATCGAGGCCACCTTCACCCCGGCGAACCAGAACTCCAGCTCGCCGAAGTGCCGCACACCCGCCAGGTTCGTCCCGGTGAACAGCGCCATGAACGCCGCCACCCACACCCAGGCCGGCACCTGCGGCAGCCAACCCGCCACGATCCGGGACGCCCCGATCGCCTCCGCGGCCACGCTCACCACCAGCAGCGCCCAGTACATCCAGCCGGCCAGCAGTCCGGCCCACGGCCCCCAGGCGCGGGTGGCGTGCGCGGCGAACGCCCCGGAGCCGGGGCGGGCGGCGGACATCTCGCCGAGCATCCGCATGACCAGCACCGTGAGCACCCCGGCCACCACGTACGACACCACGATCCCGGGCCCCGCCGCGGCGATCCCGACGCCGGAGCCGACGAACAGCCCGGCTCCGATCGCACCGCCCAGCGCGATCATGGCGATGTGGCGCTGTCTCAGCCCACGACTGACCGACCGGTCCTCGGACATCACGGCTCCCCCCGTTGTGATCCAACCGGGGGAGATCTTGGCCCCGACCACCCGTCATGATCAAGCCCCCGGTGGAACCCCGGTGCAACCCCGTCCGGCGGGTGTCGGCGGCAAGGCACCGTGGATCAGGACAACGCCCGTGCCATTGCTACCAGTTGGCCCAGAGGAGGTTCCAGCCGCCGAGGCCGTTGTCGGGGGCGACGGTCTTCTCCTTGGAGTTCACGACCGTGACGACGTCGCCGATCAGCGAGCTGTTGAAGAACGACCCCGCGGGGGAGGTGTCGCTGCCGCCCTCGACGTCCTTGAGCGACACGCAGCCGTGGCTGGTGTTGGCCTTGCCGAACGGGTCGCCCTTGTACCAGTAGTTCCCGTGGAGGTAGGTGCCGCTCGTGGTCAGCCGCATCGCGTGCGGGGCGGCAGGGATGTCGTACTCGCTCCCCATGCCGACGGTCCGGGAGTTCATGTGAGTGACCTTCTCCTTGGACATGACGACCATGGTTCCGCCCCAGGAGGGGTGCTTGTCGTCGCCGAGGGTGGCGGGCACGGTGGTGCTCCCGTCGTCCCGCACGATCGTCAGCTGGTGCGTGGCCGCGTCCGCGGTGGAGACCTGGGAGCGGCCGATGGTGAACGGTTCGTCCTTGTCGAGGTCGCCCCAGACACCGGGGGCGATTTCGACGTTCTTCAACCGGTAGTGGATGGTGACCTTGGTGTTCGGCTTCCAGTACTTCGCCGGCCGGAAGTCGATCCGGTTGTCGCCGAACCAGTGGCCCTTCACCTCGGTGCCGTTGTCCGTCTCGAAGGTGATGGCCTTGGCGACGGCGTCCTTGTTCACGACCCTTCCGCCGAAGTCCACCTCGACGATCATGCCCACGCCGTAGGTCCGGCCGTCGGCGATGTTGTCGTTGGCGGACATCTGCTTGCCGGGTGAGGCGGTGGTGAAGGCGCTGGTGGCCGCGGAGACCAGGCCGTCGGCGTCCTTGGCCCGGGCGTTCACCGTGTACGCCGTGCCGGGGGCGAGCGAGGCGGCGGGCTTCCAGCCGGTGCCGTCCGGGGTGATCGAGCCCTGGACGGGCTTGCCGTCCTTGTCGGTCACGTCGACGGCGGTGAGCGTGCCGTGGGAGACGGACACCTGGAGCGCGGCCGGTGCGACGTTGCGGGCCCCGTCCTTGGGCTCCACGTCCAGCACGGCGCTCGACGTCCTCGGCGTCGCCGCGGCGCCCGCCCCGCCGGGAGCACCGGAGGGCGCCTCGGACGGGACGGAGGCGGCGGAGGCGGCGGACGCGGCGTCAGCGCTCTTGTCCTGGCCGTCGCCGCAGGCCGCGGACATCAGCAGGACCCCGCCCATCGCCAGTGCCACCGCCCCGCGGTGGAGGCGGTCGTCGGTGCGTATCGCGGCCCGTGCCGCCCGAACAGTGCTCACAGTTGCTCCCTCTCGGTGTTCGCCGTCAGCTTGTGCGCCGGTTCGTCCCAGCGGCAACGGTGGGCCGGCGATCAGGGACGCGGGGACGCGTTTACCCTCTTTGAGCTGGGACGACGTAACCTGCCTGGAACGCCCCGCAGGGCGTGCCGGGATGCCGGGGCCGGTGCAGCGGCCCTCCCCGGCGGCGGTTCGCCGAACGGGGTGGAGGACCAGTGGCGGAGGGGGCCGGGGACATGCGGGAGGCGGACGAGGTCGCGCGGCTGCTCCAGGAACTGAAGGGCCGGTCGGGGCTGAGTTACGGCGCGCTGGCGAAGCAGCTGAACGTGAGCACGTCGGCCCTGCACCGCTACTGCAACGGCGAGGTGACGCCGGTGGAGTTCACCCCGCTGGAACGCCTCGCGCGGTTGTGCCGGGCGACGCCGGAGGAGCGCACCGAGCTCTACCGGCTGTGGGTCATCGCCCACACGGCGCGGGGGAGCCGGGAGTCCTCCGTTCCCGCCCCCGCGGCGAACGCCCCGTCACCGGCTCCGTCAACGGCCCCGGTGACGGTCCCGTCAGCGGCCCCGACGGGCACCCCCGCCGAGCCGCGGCGGCGGGTGCGCCGGAGCGTGCTCGCCGCCGTGACCGCCGCCGCGGTGCTCGCCACCGCCGGGGCCGTCGCCGCCCGCCTCCAGACCCGCACGGGAGGCGACCCCGCCTCCGCTGCCGCCCCGGCGGCGGCCGCCGGAGCAACCACGGGCGCGACCGCCGGGGCGACCACGGGTGCGACCGCGCCGGGGCCGGCCGGCCCCGCGGACCGGGGTGCGAGTGCCCCGATCACCGTCGCGGTCCGCCCGGCCGGCCGGGACGACGCGTGCGACCAGTACGTGGTCGACCGTCCGCCCGCGGAGGTCCCCCGCCCGCCCGCGCCGGCGGACGTCCCCGCCTGGGTCTCCGAGGTCGGCGCGGTCCCCGGCCACTACACGTCGATCGAGCTCGTCGTGCAGGGCACCGGCGACGACCCCGTGGTGCTGACCGCCCTCGACGTCCGGGTCGCCCGGACCGGGGCCCCGCTGGCCTGGAACGCCTACTCCATGGGCGAGGGCTGCGGCAGCGGAGTCGACCTCCGCTCGTACGACCTCGACCTGGACGCCGCCCGCCCCCGCCCGGTGGTGACCGAGGGCAGCGCCGGCCTGCCGGTCGAGGTGAGCGAGCGGGACCCGCAGGTCATCGAGGTCACCGCCGCGACCACCTCCCACGACGTCAGCTGGTACCTGGAACTGGAGTGGTCCAGCGGCACCCGGAAGGGCACGCTGACCGTCGGCCCCGGCGGCGGCGCGCCGTTCCGCACCAGCGCGGTCAAGGGCCGGCCGCTGTACAGCTACCCGGTCGGCGGGAAGGCCTGGGGCCCGAGCCCCTTCCAGCGGTGACGACCGCGCCCGGCACCGCACCGCACCGC
Source organism: Kitasatospora sp. NPDC059827 (assembly GCF_042731675.1). Taxonomy (NCBI): domain Bacteria; kingdom Bacillati; phylum Actinomycetota; class Actinomycetes; order Kitasatosporales; family Streptomycetaceae; genus Kitasatospora; species Kitasatospora sp. NPDC059827. Next base: position 87,441 of record NZ_JBHWIV010000027.1, read on the forward strand.
AGGCGACCTCCCCGGCCCGGGGTGCTCAGCCGCGCGGCGGTCGCGCGGTCGCGCCGGAGGTCAGCCGCCAGAGCCCGGCCAGCTCGTAGTAGAGGCCGTTGACCACCTGGAGGAGCACCAGCGTGACCGGCCACAGCAGCGCGCCGAGGCCGGGCACCGCGTCCACCGGCAGGGTGTACGCCATCACGACCCGCGCGGCGGCGTCGAGCAGCATCGCCGCGCCCCAGATCGCGGTCGAGACCCGCCAGATCCGCCGGAAGGCCGGTTCGCGTTCCCACAGCACGTCCCAGGAGGTGCCGTCGGAGCGGAACCGGCCCTCCAGCAGCGGCCGGCCGGCGTGGAAGAGCAGCGGACGCCTGGCCCTGATCGAGACCAGGAACCAGAGCCCGGCCACGCCGGTCAGCCACCCGTCCTTGGCCAGCAGGAACCGGGGGCTGCCGCTGACCAGCGCGGCCGCGACGCCGAGCAGCATGGTCCCGGCGATGAATCCCGCCATGCCCTCCAGGCTCCGGGTGCGCAGCCACCGCACCGCTGTGGTGAGCGCGGGCAGGACGGCGCCGGCCAGCAGCGCGCCGAAGACGCCGACCCCGGCGGCGCGCAGCCCGTAGTACACCGCGATCGGGACCACGACGTCCCAGGCGACGCCGAGCAGCAGGCGCCGGCCGCTGGGCCGCGGCGGCGGCGCGGGGGCGTCACCGTCGGCGCTTCGCGTGGGGGGCACGGCGTCCTCCGGGGCCGGGGAAGGCCAGGGTAGCCCGCGAACTCGCCCCCGGCCGCGCGTCGTTGGTCGTGGTGGAACCGGCCGGTCAGCGCGGGCGGTAGCGCCGGTAGCGGACGTACAGCACGATGCACGTGATCGCGCCGACCGCGCACACCGGCAGGCTCAGCCCGACCGCCATGATCACACCGTCGCCGACGCCCTGCACGGTCTCCTCGCGGAGCATCCCGTTCGCGTCGGTGATCGTGCGGGTGGTGTCCGCGTGGCTCGCGAGATAGGCGACCATCGAGACCCCCGCCAGCAGGAACACCGCCGCCCCGGCCAGGAACCAGCCGCCCGCCCGATCCTGCCACTCGTCCCCTTGCAGCCGCCGCGCCCGGGGGCTGTGCTCCAGCACCGCGCGGCCCAGGCCGAACGCCCCGGCGGCGTGCCCGTCGATGTACAGGCGCGCGCCGCCGTCGAGGGCGAGGCGGCAGCGGTAGTCGTTGCCCAGCCGGCGGGCGAGGCCGTGGATCCTCGGGGTGCCGGGGATCGTGATCGACACGATCCGGCTCCACTCCCAGCCCACCGCGCCCCGCCGCGAGCCGTGGACGATCCCGCGCTCGCGGACCTCGAAGTACTCTCCCGACCCGCCCCGTACCGCGCGCCACGCCTGCGTCACGGCGACGTACAGCGCGCCCAGGGACAGGCCGATCACCAGGCCGATCGCCCGGCCGCCGCCCGGACGGCCGTCGTCCGCGGCGACCAGCGCCCACAGCCCGAGCCAGCCGCTGGGCACGGCCACCACCAGCGCCCACACGGCGTTGCGCCACCGCGCCCGGGTGTCCACCCGGTGCCTGCTGAGTACGGCGCCGAACAGGTCAGTCATCTCGGCCTCGCTGATCATCCGCACAGTGAAGCACCAACACCGGCTCCGCTCAAGGGCGTTCACCCGCCCTCGACCGCCCGCAGGACTCCCTTCCGCAGACCCCCTCCCGCAGGTGTCCGGTCAGCGCTGGCCGACGCGTTGCTGTCCGGTCCGGCGGGAGTCGGCGACGATCGGGAAGGCGTAGTCCCGCATCCGGCTCTCGTACGCGCCCACGGCCCGGGCCAGGCCCGGGCCCGGGCCGGTCGCGTCGGCCAGGGCGCGGCTGAGTTCGGCGGCGTCGCGGACGGCGGTGTTGGCGCCCATCGCCAGGACCGGGCTCATCGCGTGGATCGCGTCGCCGATCAGCGTCACCGGGCCCGGCTCCCAGGGCGGCACGGGGGCGGAGGTGGAGATGCGCAGCGGGAAGAGCGAGGCGGTGTCCCACCGGGCGAGCAGGCGGTGGACGTCCTCGTGCCAGCCGTCGCCCAGCAGCCGCAGCGCGAGTTCGCGCAGGGCGGCGGGCGGCAGCGTGCGCAGGTCCGCGGGGGCGGGCATCGCGGGGTGGTCGGCGGGTGCGCCGACCATGCACGCGAGGTAGTCGGGGGCCGGGGGCAGGTCGAGGGCGGGGGTCCGGGCACGGCCGGCCAGGTCGGGCCGGGTGGCGAACTCCACCGGTCCCAGGCCCAGATGGGCCTTGCCCGGGCCGTCGGTGACCACGGTGAAGATGCTCTCGAAGGCCCAGCCCGGCAGGGCTTCGCGGGCCCGCCCGTCCAGCGGGATCCGGCCGTAGACCAGCCGCAGGCCGGCGTCCTCGACCCGGGCCGCGGGCAGCAGGAGCCGGCGCACCGTCGAGTTGACGCCGTCGGCGCCGACGATCAGGTCGCCGGTCGCGGTCCGGCCGTCGGCGAAGCAGGCGGTGACCCGCCCGTCGTCCTCGTGCCGGTAGGAGGCCAGCCGTGCGCCGTGGTGCACCCGGTCGCCCAGTCCGAGGAGCATGATCCGACGCAGCGTCGGCCGGTCGAAGGCGCGCGGACCGACGCCCGCCGCCTCGAAGCCCGCCGTCGGGTCCGCGGTTCGGTCCGCCAGGACCTCCAGATGACGGTTGCGGACCGAGACCCGGGCCGGCGGTGCCCCGGCCGTGGCCAGGCAGAGCCCGAACAACTCGGCGGGCAGGCACTGCCGCAGGGCGGTGAGGCCGGGCTCGTCGAGTTGGATGCGGTAGCCCTGCGGCCGGGCCCCGGGACGGGCGTCGCGCTCGTGGACGGTGACGTCGACGCCTCGCTCGCGCAGGCCGTGGGCGAGCGCGAGCCCGCCCAGTCCGGCCCCGATGATGATCACACGGTACGGAAAAAGCACAGTCCTCTGCCTTCGTTCAGGACGACGAAGGAAGCACCGGGTTCCTCGCAGAGGAACGAACACCGTGTGGGGCGCCGCTCAGAAACACCATTCAGGAGCGGATTTTTTCGCGCATTCCAGCCAGCGCCGACGACCGTAGCACACCCCGAAACGGCCCGACCCCGGCCCGACCCCGGCCCGGCCCCGACCGTTCACGCGGGCCTGGTCGCCTTGCCGTCCAGCCAGAGCGTGTCGGAGGCGTCGCGGTGCGACCCCGTGGTGCCCACGTGCCGGGCGTCGATCTTCGCGCCGTGCTTGAGGACGTGGACGAGGGCCATGCCGTGGCCGCGGCCCAGGCCGTAGTCCTCCTTGAGCCAGGCGAGGATCACCCCGGCCTTCGTGGCCGGGGCGTCGAAGCCGCGCTGCTCGGCGAGCGCGACGAACTGGCGCGGCGTCAGGCCGGTCCTGGTCTCGATGGTGTCGAGGTACGCCTGGAAGGACATGTGTTCTCTCCTGCTCGTGTCGGTGTGTTCAAGGGGTAGACCGGCCCGGGCGGCGAAACTCATCGCCCGACGGCCGGGAACTTCCCGGACCGGGCCCGCGGCCCGAGTGCCGCCCGGCGGCCCCTCGCGTACATGTGCGTTTGTTAACATCGCGGCCCGCGCGGACACTTGGGGGGCCGCGCACGGGGAGACGGAGCGAGATCCATGAGCGTGCCCACCGAAGTCTCACGGTTCCGTCTGGGCCACCGGACGAGCATGAGCCGCACCGAGGGGCTGCGCAGCACGACCTACCACTCGCAGTGGCACCTGTTCCCGCTCGGCGCGAGCCGGCGCCCGGAGTCGGGGTCCGTCGTCCTCGACGCGTACTGCGGCGACTGCCGCCTCCCCATCAAGGTCGTGCTGGAATCCGAGCCGACCGCCGCACAGAAGCAGCGCACCCGCACCACCTCCGGCTGGCTCCTGCTCGCGGCGGGCATCGCCCTCATCGCCGTCGCCTGCCTCGTCGGCGGCGGCGGAGCCGTCCCCGGCCTGTCGGGCGTGACCGGCCTGGTGGCCGTGCTCATCAGCTTCGCCGTACGCAACGCGGGAAAGACCTACCCGGGCGTCCACCTGGACCGCAACCAGCCCGCCGGCAAGGACACCCCGCACCGGATCTTCGTCCACTGACACCACCCGACGGCGCGGGCGGGGAGGCCCCGCCCACCCGCGCGGCGCCCTGTTCCCGTACGTGGGTGAACGACGCCCCGACCTTGCGGGCCGTCTGAGTGGCCGAATTGTCACCTTCTGTACTCGGGTGCGCGGTGTGTGGTGCGATGCCGACGTGTGAATCCGGGGGCGGGCGCGGAGACCGACGCCCGCCCCCGGACCCGTGGACGGTCGAAGGGAAACCATGGTGCTCCGCCTGCTGGCCGCGACTGGTGTCGCCACCTCACTGTTCGGCTCGTCGGCCTTCGGCGGCAGCCCGGCCCCGGTCCCCGCCCCGCCCCCACCCCCGCCGCAGGAGCGGATCGTCATCGACAGTGTGGCCGTCAACGGCACCGGCTGCCCGGAGGGGACGGCGGCCGTCGCCGTGTCCCCCGACAACACCGCCTTCACCGTCACCTACAGCAACTACCTCGCCCAGGTGGGGCCCGGGGCGTCGCCGACCGACTTCCGGAAGAACTGTCAGCTCACCCTTCTCGTGCACGTCCCCAGCGGCTACACCTACGCGATCGTGTCGGCCGACTACCGCGGCTTCGCGTCACTGGCGACGGGCGCCTCCGGCACCCAGCGGGCCCGCTACCACTTCCAGGGCGACCCCCGCACCACCACCGCGACCCACCACTTCAAGGGCGGGTTCAACGGCGACTGGCAGACGACCGACACCGCGCCGGCCGCAGCCCTGGCCTTCGCCCCCTGCGGGGAGGAGCGCAACCTCGACATCACCACCGAACTGCAGGTCGACCGCGGCACCTCGGGCCCGGGCGACACCAGCTTCCTGGAGATGGATTCGACGGACGGCACGGTCAAAACCGTGTACCACCTGACCCTGCGGCATTGTCCATGACCTCCTGACCCCGCGCCCGGAGCCTTCCGGCGGCGTGCCGTCCGTGACACCTGTTCAGGTGCCGGCGAGGCCAGGCAGCGGGTCGCTCCCATCAACCTCGGAACAGCACCGGGCCTCCCAGGGAGAACCCGTAGACCTCGCGGCGGGTAGCCGGTCTCCTACGGCTTCCGGAGGGACACCGGCCGGGTGCGTTCGGTGCTACGAAGGGCAACGGGGGATGTTGGGGTCCCGGTCGACGGAGCGGGCGTTGCCGTCCGCATACCCGGCGAATACGTAGACGGTGGGTAGGACGTTGGTCCATCCACTGCCGTCGTTCCAGAAGATCCGGTTCGTGCGGTACCAGGTGTCGCCGTAGTTGCCGATGCTCTCGCCGACGGTCCAGCACTGGGCGATGATCGCGCCACCGGGAGGTACGTCGGCCCACCCGTCCTTCGAGCTGGTGTTGGGAGCGTCGTAGAGGCCGACCCAGTGGCCGACATTGATCGGGACGTAGTCGTCGGCGTGAGCATTCCCTACGGCCGAGACAAGCGCGCCGACACTCAAAGCCGCAGCCGTCGCGACCGCCGCCGTACGGCGGCCCACCCTGAACCTCATGCAGTTCCTCCTGTTGTCAGGCCCTCTGCCGTGCAGACGACAGCGCAGTTGGAGCGGGAGCTCTCCCGAGCAGATTGCCTCTCCACGGCCACCGCGGGGAACGACGTTCGCCGGACATTCCCCTGACACTTCACCTCACACCTCCCCGGCTGCGCCCGCATGCCCTTGACGGGTCGTCAGCACTGCGGAGCGGTGACGCGCAAGTGACCGCAACCGGCTTGGTACTGGAGGGTGTTGTGGGGCTAGATTTCGTGGGGATCGACCCTGAGGCGGGGAAGGAAGGGCCGCCCATGGGGACCCTCGCCTGGTGGCACGAGGAGGGCGAGCCCGGCATCGCGCGCCTCGGGCTGACCGTCACCCCGGACGGCTGGCACGCCTGGCTGGACGACCCCGGCCGGCCGATTCGATGAGCCCGCCGTCCGGGACGCCCTGCGCTGCGGCCGGCCGGCGTGCTCCAGGGCCTGCTGGAATTCGTCCCGGGTCATGGCGCGAGGTGCTCCAGCCAGTCGCGCCACTCGCACAGCGAGGCCACGACCCGGTCGAGGGTCTGCTCCGGTGGTGATCGAGTGTGACCCGCAGCACCAGGTCCCCACCGGCCCGCCGTCGACGTCCGCCTCGCCGAGCGACCAGCGCCACGCCGGGCCGCCCGGCCCACCCGGACCACCCAGGGACACCCGCGAGGGCTGTGCGCCCCCCGTTCCGGCTCCACTGGTTCCGGGAGGGTGGCGACGCGGCCCGGTTCGTGCTGCGAGACTGTCGATCATGACAGACCACAGCCCTCTCGTAATGCCCACCTTCTCCGCGACCGCCGCCGACACGCCCCTGCCCACCCAGTCCGGCGCGCGCCGGCCGCCGCTCGAGCAGGGCGCCGACTTCCGGCAGCCGCCCGGCGAGACCGCCGCGGTGCCCGCCCCGGCCCGGCGTCCGCTCGCGGTCGGCGGCCTGACCTTCTCCGACCCGGACCGCCAGATCTGACCACCAGGCCGCCTGCCGCAGGCCCCTGACCTGCGACGCTGCCCTCGATGACGGCGAGCAGGCGAGCAGGTGGGTGCCGCCGGAGCCGAGGAGTACGAACTGCGGCTGCGGATCGCACCGTGTAGTCGGGTGCGCCGTGGTTCTCACGCGGTGAGGGTGCCCAGGGCGTCCCGCGCGGCGGCGGTGGCGGCGGCCTCGGCCTCCGAGGGCGGGACGTCCTTCAAGGTGTAGCCGGAGCGGGTGGCCGCCTGGTAGTTGACGGTGATGAGCGCGTTGCGCTGGAGCACCACGAGTTCGATGCGGCCGTAACCCCACGCAACGGTGTAGAGCAGGGTCGCCTTCTCCCCGATGCCGGGGACCGGCCGGTCGTCGGTGATCTTCATGGTGCCGGCGCTGGTGGCCGCCATCGTCCGGGCGCTGCTCAGCGTTTCCTGGTAGATGCTGTCGGTGCTCGGGGACAGCGTGACCAGGACCTGCAGCATGATCAGGCCCGAGTCCTGGCTGGTCCAGCTCCCGCCCGTCACCGGTATGCCCCCGATCGGCTTCTGCTCGGTACAGGGGGCGCCCTTGGCATAGCGGGCGACCGTCTCGGGGCGCACCAGCGAGCAGCCGGCCGCTGAGGCGGTGTAGAGCGCCGCGGACGGGGACGCCGGGCCGGAGGACGCGACCGCGGCGGAAGCGTTCGTCGCGGACGAGGCGGTCGCGGTCGGCGTGACGAGGTTGGCCACCAGGCCCAGGACGAGCGCGGCGGCGCCCGCGCCGGCCGTGATGCCCCCGAGCAGCCAGGTCCACCGCCGGGCGGGCCCGCCCGGGCGCAGGTCCGCCGGGTCGGGGAGGGTGGCGGGAACGGCCTGGGCGGGCAGGGGGCTCGTGCGCGGGAGGGTGGGCAGCGGCTGTGTCGCCGGCGGGGTGTCCTCGATCTCGGCCATCTCGTGCGGAACCCTTCGAAGGCTGTCAGCCGCCGGCTGACAGGTGGTAGGCGGTCAGGGTGGGCCCGTAGCCGACCAGCAGGGCCGCGTCCTGGACCAGGACCTGCGGGTCGCCGGGCTGGCGGGCGAAGGACTGGTGCCACTGCGGGCTGCCGTCGGCGCCGGCCAGCGACTGGAGGGCGAAACCGCCCGTGTCCGTGGGCGAGGTGACGAGGACCGAGTTCCCCCAGGAGCCCCGTACGGTGGCGGCGCCCTGCGCCGACGGCCAGGTCCACGCGGTGGCCCCGGTGCGCAGGTCGGTGGCTGACGCGCCCTGCGGGCCGCCGGTGGCGACCAGGGCCGCGACGTCCGCGCACCCGGTGATGGCGCCGGTGTGGGTGCCGCTCCAGAGCCGGGAGCCCGCGGTGTCGAAGGCCGCCGTCGCGGTCTGCCCGTCGGTGGCCGTCGCCCCGGAGGCAGGAAGACAGGTGAGCACCGCTCGGCGGAGCGAGAGCGAACCCAGATAGGCAGTGCCCGTCGCAAAGGCCGGCGGAAGGCCGCTCGGCCGGCTCCACAGGGCGGTTCCGCGCTCGCCGTCCACGGCGGTCAGGGCACGGTCCGGACCCAGGGCGTACAGGCTGGTGCCGCTCGGTGGCGCGTACAGCTCCTGGGCGTCCAGCGACCAGCGCCGGCGGCCGCTCGTGCGGTCGAGCGCCAGGAAGCGGAAGCCGCCGTCGGCGCCCGAATCGCCGAGGACCGTGACGACCAGCAGGCCCGCCGCGTCCATGCCCTGGACGCGGTAGTAGGTGCCCAGTGCCGCACCGCTCCACAGCCGGCGCCCCCCGGCCGCGTCGTAGCCGTTCAGTGCTCCGTCCGCTCCGGTGACCAGCAGCAGGCCCGGCAGCGGCAGGGCGAGGGACTGCGCACCGGGGACCGGGTCGGGCGAGCGCCAGATCTCGGTGCCGCTGCGCGCGTCCCGTGCCCGCACCGAGCCGTCCTGGTCCACCGACCACACCCGACCGCCGTCGCCGACCGGGAGCGCCCCCGCCTCCACGGTGCTGCTCCACAGCACGTGCCCGTCGGAACGGGCGTAGCCGATGGTTGCCGTGCGGTCCGCGCACACCACAGCCTCCGGGCCGCAGGCCACCGGCGCCATCCCGGCCCGGGGGAGGGCGGCCGTCCAGGCCTTCGGGGGCGCCCCCGCGTTTCCCGGCCACAGCACCCGGGTGGCCCCGCCCGCGGCGGCCGTGGCGAGCAGCGCGCCGCCGAGGACGAGCAGCCGGCGCCGGGTGCCGTTCGGATCGCTCAGCACCCGGGCCAGTTCACGCTCACGCCCGCGTACGGTCCGCTCCGCCCCGCCCATCCAGTCGGTGCCGACCGCCGGGCCGTACCGGAAGGCCTCGGCGAGCTCGGCCGGTGCGGGCCGCCGGGCCGGGTCCCGGTCCAGACAGCGCACCAGCAGTCCGGTCAGCTCCGGCGGCACCCCGTCCAGGTCGGGGGGCTCCTCGGAGGCCCGGTAGACCAGCACCGCGGGCGGCCCCTCGCCGAAGGGCGCGCGGCCGGTCGCGGCGAAGGCCAGCACGGCGCCCAGCGAGAACAGGTCGCTGGCGGGGGTGAGGGTGCGGCCCGCCGCGTGTTCGGGGGACATGAACCCGGGCGTGCCGATGATCTGGCCGCTCGCGGTGGGCAGCGCGTCGGCCGTCGGCTTGCTGATCCCGAAGTCGATGACCCTCGGGCCGTCCCGGGCGACCAGGATGTTCGAGGGTTTCAGGTCCCGGTGGATGATCCGGGCGCGGTGGACCGCCGCGAGCGCCTCCACCAGCCCCGCCCCCAGGACGTGGAGCGCGGGCCGGGCGAGCGCGCCGTGCCGCGCCACCGCCTCGTACAGCGACGGTCCGGCGACGAACTCGGTTGCCAGCCAGGGGAGTTCCGCCTCCGTGTCGGCGTCCACCACCGCCACGGTGTAGGCCCCGTTGACCGACCTGGCCGCGGCCACCTCCTGGGCGAACCTGCGCCGGAACTCCGGATCGGCCGCGTACTGCTCCTGCACGGTCTTCACCGCGACCGGGCGCCCGCTGCCGGTGGCGGCCAGATAGACGGCGCCCATGCCGCCCGCGCCGAGTCTGCGCAGGACGCGGTACGGGCCGATGCTGCGCGCGCTCATCCGGCACCGGCCCGGAAGGCGCGCAGCGTGGTGGACGAGGCGCAGTAGAGCGTCGGGCCGTCGGCCGCGGTGGTCCACAGGCCCTCGTCGGAGGGCGGCCGGGCCACCCAGCGGAGCGTGCCGCGGGCGGCGTCCAGGACGGCCGACCCGTACGGACCGCCCTGCAGCGGGACGGCGAAGAAGCCGTCACCCGCGGACGGAGCCCGGAAGTCCCCGCTCGCACTCGGAAGGGTCACGGCCGCCACGGTGCAGTGCCACAGTCCCCGGCCGGTCGTGACGTCGAGGCAGTAGGCCGTGCCCTGGGCCCCGGACAGCAACAGCCGGTCGCCGCCGAGCGCACAGCCGAAGACCGCCTGCGGGACCGGGGGAGCCGTCCAGCGCTGCCGCCCGGTCGCCGCCTCCACGGCCACCACCGTCCGGTTGGCGACGACCACCAGCAGGTCGCCGGCGCGCAGCAGCCGCGCGGGCACCCCTGCGCCCGCGGGCGCGAGGCCGGCGGCCTGCCAGCGGGACTCGCCGGTGCGCAGGTCCAGCGCGTGCAGGACGTCACCGTCCCGGTAGTAGCACCTGCCGTCGGCGACCAGGCCCATCGTGCTTCCGGAACCGCTGTACAGGTCGTCCATGTCGCGGGCCATCGACACCGCCAGGCTCTGGGCGACGTCGTGCTGCCACAGCACCTCACCGCTGCCCAGATCGGTCCCGACGACGACTCCGCCGCCCGTGGAGGTCTGCCGGGCCGTCACCACGGTCCGGTCGTCCGCGCCGAAGACCCGCAGGGTCATCGCGGCGTCCATGTGCTGGTCGGCGGGCACGGTGAGCGGTGTCCGGTGGGTCTGCGCCGCGGCGTCCAGCCACACCAGGCTCGTGAAGTCCGGGGACGTCCCGTAGAGCAGCCCGCCCTGCGCCTGGAAGAACTGGACCTCCTGCTGGGACCACGCCGTACGCCCCGTCGAGGGGTCCACACCGGTCGCGCCCGTGCCCTCGTTCCACCACACCGGCGTCGAGCCGACGAGGGACAGCTGGTGGAGGACCGTCACGCCGCTGAACGGCCGGCTCCACAGCGGGGCCGGCGCATCGGGCGAGGCACCGGCGCCGCCCGCGCCGGTTCCGCCCGTTCCCGCGGCGCCCGCACCCGCGCCGCCCGCGTCGGCTCCCCACGCGTCCACGGGGTCACCGACCGTCGCCGCCCCGGCCGCCGCCCGGGCCCGGCGGGTGAGCAGCAGCGGCACGCCCACGGCCGCCGCCGCGCCCGCGCCGAGCCCGGCACCGAGGCCGAACAGCCCGCGCCGGCTCAGCGACCGCCACGCCCGCACCGCCCGCGCGGGCGGATCCGCGGGCGGCGCCGCCAGGTCGATCCCGGCCTGCCGCTCCCGGGCCTCGAAGTCGGCCAGCAACCCCGGACTCAGCAGCGCCGCCGGATCGGCCGGGGCCAGCGCGGCCAGTACGGCCGCCGCCGTGGGCCGCCGACCCGGGTCCTTGTCCAGGCACGCGGCCACCAGCGGGCCCAGCGCGGCGGGCACCCCGGAGAGGTCCGGCCACTCGTACACCACCCGCCGGTTGATCTGCGCGGGCTCACCGGTGCCGAAGGGGGTACGGCCGGTGAGCGCGTACACCAGCAGGCAGCCGAGCGAGAACACGTCCGAGGAGGCGAAGGTGACGGACGCGGAGACGACGCGCTCGGGGGCGATGTATCCGGGGGTGCCGCACACCATGCCGGTCCGGGTCAGGTGGACCGCGTCGAAGGCCCGGCTGATCCCGAAGTCGATGACGCGCGGACCGTCCCGCGCGATCAGCACATTGCCCGGCTTGAGGTCACGGTGCACCACCCCCACCGCGTGGATCGCGGCCAGCGCCTCCGCCAACGCCGCCCCCAGCGCCCGCGCACCCGCCTCGCCCAGCGGACCGAACCGCCGCACCACCTCGCCCAGCGACGGCGCCGGCAGGTACGCCGTGGCCATCCACGGCCGCGGACCGCGCGGCTGCGCGTCCACCACGGGCGGCGTGTGGAACCCCGTCACCCGCCGGGCGGCCTCCACCTCCTGCTGGAACCGGCGCTGGAACTGCGGGTCCTCGGCGTACTCGGGCCGGATGACCTTCACCGCGAGCAGCCTCAGCCCGGGCGAGCGGGCGAGGTACACCACCCCCATCCCGCCCTCGCCCAACGGCCGCAGCAACTGATGGGGGCCCACGAACACGGCCGCCCGCGCCCCCGCGCCCTCGCTGTCACCCTTGGCAGCCACCAAGCCTCCCCCGCCCTCGCCGCCGTCACCAGACAGGGTGGCACGGACAACTCATCCGGTGGACCCCTTCCGTCCATCGAAGGCCCCCCGTCCGGCGGGCGGGAGGAGACTCGTCCTGCACAGCCACAGCCACAGCCACAGCCATAGCCACAGCCACGGCCACGGCCACGGCCACGGCCACAGCCGGTCGGTGCGTCAGGGGGAGAGCGTGATCGAGCTCGTTTTCAGCGTGCGGGACGTGGCGCGGGCCCGGTTCAGCAGTTCGCCGATGGACCATCTGCTGCTGGGGGCCGTCGGAGCCGCGCGGGGTCACTACGTCGGCGCGTCGAGCACCCGGGAGCGGTGGTGGCGGCGGGTGCGGGCGCAAGCACCGGCGAAGGCCGCGCCGTTCATCGACCTGGTCAACGCGAGCAGCGAGGGGATGCCGGACTTCCTCGGCGCGGACGTCCTCGGGCACTGTCGGCGGCTGAGCGACGAACTGGACGGCATCACCGCGGTTCGCGACGACGTGGTCCGCAGCGACCTCGCCATGTACGAGCAGGTGCCGCGGGTGCCCAGAATCGTCGAAGAGCTGCGCGACGAAGGCAGCGCGGCCCTGCGGCGCGTCGCGGACGCGGCCTGGGCGCTGCACCGGGCGTGCCTGGCCCCGGACTGGCCCGACATGGAACGCGCGCTCCAGACCGACATCCAGCGGCGGGCCCGAACCATGGCCGAGCAGGGCCCCGGTGTCATGCTCGGCACGCTCCACCCCCAACTCGCCTGGCACGACCGGGGAGTGCTCGAGTACACCGAGCCGGCCGGCTTCGACGGCGTCTGGTCCGTCCCGCTCGAAGGACGCGGCCTGGAACTCCGTCCCAGCCTGTTCCTCCAGGAGGGCGTCGGCTTCCTGCTCCAGGACGGCCGCCAGCCAACCGTCTTCCACCCCGTCACCCCCGGCTCGCACCGGGACGGGCCGCCGGATCCGAGGGACGGCCTGGCCGTCCTGCTGGGGCCGGCCAAGGCCAGGGTCCTGCGGGCGGTCGGGCCCGGCAAGGGCACCACCGAACTGGCCCGGTGCCTGGGCATCAAACCTCCGACGGCCTCGGCGCACGCGGCGGCGCTGCGTGCGGCCGGACTGGTGGCGACCACCCGGCAGGGACGCACCGTGCGCCACACCCTCACCCCACTCGGCGCCGACCTGCTCGACGCCAACCCCGGGTGACGCGCCTGCCCGCGAGCGGCCCCCAACGCTCCGATTGGCCCACGGCAACGGCGCTCAATTGGATTCCTCGCGAGGGCATTCCTGCTGCCTAGTCTCGGAGCACACGCTGCGCCGCGGGTACGGCGCGCGCCAACGGGAGGGAATCGGCATGCGCGGGATCACCATCGGACTGTCCATCAGATTTCCTTCCCCTCAAGCCACTTCGCGACCGGTGCCGCTCGGCCGGAGCTGTCGGTGACCAGGCTCGACCCGCCCGTCCGAGCCGGGCACGCCGCCCCCGCGCAGCCGGGCACCCCGAGGGCCACGGCCCGGGCCCGGGCCGCCGTCCGTGGCGGCCGAGCCGAGGACCGCGGGCGCAGCCACGGAAGCGGCCGCCACGCCAGGGCCGCGGCGGTCCCGAGCCCCTGCTGGATCGCGACCCGCACCGCGGCCGGACGGCGCGGCGCGCAGCGGGCCCGCCGGGTCGCACGCAGAGCGGGTGTCCTTCCCCGTGGGCGCCGGGCAGCGTTGCGGACGGTGCGGCACGCTCATCCGGCCTGCTCGCCGTGGCGGGTCCGACCACGACCTCCGGCACCGCGCCCACGGCGGCGGGGGTTCCCGGCCTTCCCGGCTTTCCCGGCCTTCCCCGCGTCCGTCGCGGGGCGACGGGCGACGAGGCCCCCCGTCAGGAGCATCCGGCCGCGCGCCGGCACCCACACCGTCCAGCTGCCCCTGCCCTCCACCCGGAGCAGCGCCGGCCCGGGCGGCCGGGTCTCGATGACGTGGAACGGCGAGGCGCGCACCTACGTCCTCACCATTCCGGGCTGGGCCCTCGCGCGGGTCCCGCAGACCCGCAGGGGCAGGCCCTCCGCCGCCCCGGGGCGCTTCGACCCGGTGCTCGACGGGCGGGACCCGCTGGTCGGCGCCTGGATCGAACTCCTCCGGGGATTCGACGAGTTCCTCGCATCGCCGTCGAGCCGCCACTCCCCGCTGGGAGTACGGCACTTCGAGCAGCTCCTGATCGACGGCCTGCTGAGATCCCAACACCATTCCCAGCAGGGCAAGCTGACGACTAGATGAATGAGTCCGATGTCCTCAGTGGTCATAGGCGATGAGTGAGCGCTTGATCGCGGCGCCGGTGTTCCAGTTGTGCCAGATCGCGGCGGC